>CAVCDC010000033.1:0-25370 GCA_963600865.1 Firmicutes bacterium CAG:103 | reverse complement strand
GATGGCAGATGAGTCGTACCCATTAGGCTAACAGCTACCCCTAACTGTTTGTAGGAGCAGCTGAATAGTTACGTTAACCATTTCCATTATTCTGCATAAAGTGATGTAAACATAAATATTCACAGATATGGAAAAAGAAATCATTAAAGTTCTGAAGCGATGGGAAAAATCATTGAAGCGTTACGGGAAATTGAATGAATGGAGTCGTAATGAGGATTTTTCTGTACTCGGCAACTATCTTAGGAACAAGCAAAGGAGTAGCACAGAGCGTGAACTTATTCGTCAGGTTCGGGACAAAGCTGCTTGTCTATCCTTCGACTCAGCCAGCCTACTGTCGGTAATAAGAAAGGCAATACGCATATTTGAGCCTATCAATGAAGAAACTATTTGCACAATCAGAGCAAACGCAGATTATGTAGTTCTGAAAAATGGGCAGGAAGCAAGGTTCAGACATGAAACAGAACGAATCTTTGGTGAAAGGCTACGTTTCAAGAGCGGGATGCTTCTTCGTAACTTTGACATCGAAACTGAGCGTTCACGTGACTCAAAGAAAGTACGCCGCATCGTTGAAAAGAGAATGTGCCAGGCATACCATCGGATGCACAAGAGGCAACATGACGATTCCAACAGAGACAGATATTGGAAGCATCGCGCCACTGCTTTCCAACTGTATAACATCGGGCAGATTGAGAATGTGAATAATGTCACAAGAAAGGCATCCTCCCACTGGAAAGTAATGTATGATCCTTGTACTGGGGGAATGGTTCTCAAGAAGAAAATGCCATACAATACAGAACAAGAGGCATTAGATGCTATCTTCGTATGGAAGTTAATCCACCCGACAGATCCTGTAGAGATGCATGCCTATCAATGTGAGACTTGCCACAAGTGGCATAAGGGACACGACCCAAGGGATAAATATCGTCAAGAGCACTACGATGTGAAAATTGTATGTTAACCTTTTCATGCGACATTAAGGACAACTAAGCTAAAGACATGCTTATCTACGGTCTACTTTTAGTCACTTTGCCCTAAATAGAATTTTATCCTATCAATAATCCAGAGTACATTTATTTAAAGAAAATATAATCAACTATGCAATATACAATAAAGGATTTGACTAATGGCGCAAAAGCCATGGCAAAAAGTGTTTTTGGGAAGAAGAAAGAGTATCAGATTCAGTTCAACCATGAGGAAGATGGGCTGTGGTATATAGACTACCCCAATTGGCCATTCGACCATCATAACTTACTCATGGTTGCAGGTGCAGACGACTTGTGCGCTTTCCTTTCTGATGATGACAAGTTTACTAAGGTAAGTGTCATCCCTGCCAAGAAAAAAGAAATTCATGATGGATACTTTGAACTTGAGCAATTAGAGAGTGGGCTTACTACTGGCAGCACTTATAAAGTGAACTGCCTTGAGGGTTTCACAAAGAATGTTTGGATATGTCCTGTCACATTGTTTGTCTTAGGAGAATACCCTAAATTTATTTATGTAAAGAAGTTGTGAAAACATAACTTCGCTATAACTTACGCATTATAAAGGCACAATCCTTCACTGGGTTGTGCTTTTTGCGTTAAGTAATCTAAAATAACATTTATTTATGTAATTTCTTCCCCGTTAAAATAGGGTGTAATCAGTTGTCAATATGCGTGTTATGCCTTGTTTTACTGGGGAAGGCTTTTGGTTTTGTATTTTATATCTTTGCCAGCGATAAGAGCGTTGTTGTGCATACGTCTCTCTATGATTCAGATGCACCATAGGGCATTCAGTAACTATTCAGCGCCTTACTTAACATTAAGTATTTAACAAAAACACGAATATCATGGTGGATATAAGTATTTTCAAAAACATGACCAGCAAGGAGCCCTTGCCTGGCACCCTCGAAGGTATCGCCGACCTCATGCGCAGCGACGGGAAGCTCGCTACCTTCACCCAGTCGTACCGCATGACAGGAGACAAGACCTTCAAGAACGAAAGCCCTCTCTTCGCCGTCGCCTGCCTCATGGAGGGTGGCAAGGCAAAGGAGAACGTGAGACAACTCACTGGAATGTCGCTCGTCGACTTCGACCATGTGGTAAGTGAAGAACGAAGAGGGAAGAGTGAAGAATCCAATGGAAGTGAAGAATTAAGAGTGAAGAGTGAAGAATCCAATGGAAGTGAAGAACTCAATCGGCTGAAGGCGAAGCTCATCGCCGACCCTCACACCCTGATGTGCTACACCACCATCAGTGGCAACGGACTGCGTGTCATCTTCAAGTATGAGTTGCCGTCTGACAGGCAAGAGGATTTTTCACTCTTCACTCGTCACTCTTCACTTTATTACCAGTCGGCTTTCTTCACTGGCAACACCTACTATGAGAAGCTCATCAGCTGCAAGGCGGACCCTCAGTGCAAGAACATCACCCGACTGAGTTGCCTCTCCCACGACCCCGAGGTGTTCCTCAACCCCGATGCCGTTCCGTTCACCGCCGAGGAGATAGACCGCCAAATCGGCACTACTGCCAAGGAGGACAAGGAGCAGAAACAGCTAAAGCGCATCGAGGACTATTACCGGGCGGAAGTAGTGCCGAGGTTGGAGAGCGACGGCATCAAGTTTCAGCCCGGCAGCCACAACGAGTATGTGATGCGGACGGGATACATGCTCGCCAAGAAGCGGTACAGCCGGAGGATAGCTATGAAATGGGCAAAGGAAAAGTTCCGAGAGTATGATGACACCGAACAGGTGTTCAAGTCGTGCTTCGATGCCTATGCCAAGGAAGTAGTTGGAAGCGGGCAGGGTGGTGGAGGCGATGGGAAACAACAGTTTGCCTCGGTGGAAGAGATAAAGTCCTTTCTTGATGGACATGTATCACTCAGATTCAACGAGATAACTCTACGTGTCGAGATTCAGCAGTCCGATGTGTGGCTTCCCATCAACGACCGCATCGTCAACTCCCTATGGAGCCAGATGTCTGCCTCCTTCCGTGTCAACGTGCAGGACATGTATCGTGTCATCGAGTCGGACTATGTCCCGATTTTCAATCCATTCGTGGAGTACTTGAACAGTCTACCCGAGTGGCACGAGGGCGACCACGACTACATAGCGGACTTGGCTGCCACGGTGAAAGTCAAGGGAGAGCCTCCAGAAGAAGAAGATTCATCACTCTTCTCTCTTCCCTCTTCACTTTCAAAGCTCTTCACGTTTCGTTCTTCTCTAAAAAAATGGCTCGTCGGCATGGTGGCGGCGTGGCTCTCTGACGACGTGGTGAACAACGTCATCCTCGTCCTCATCGGTGAGCAGGGAGCCTACAAGACCACATGGTTCAGCTGCCTGTTGCCGCCACAACTGCGCCAGTATTTCTACGTGAAGACGAATGCCAACCGCCTTAGTAAGGACGACCTCCTCACGCTTGCCCAGTATGGTCTCGTGTGCTGCGAGGAGTTGGACACTATGCGTCCTGCCGAACTGAACCAGCTGAAGGCTGCTGTCACCATGCCATCCATTGACGAACGTGCCGCCTACGCCCACTTCCATGAGCACCGCAAGCACATCGCCTCCTTCTGCGGCACGGGCAACAACCTGCAGTTCCTGAGCGACCCGACGGGCAACCGACGGTGGCTGCCCTTCGAGGTGGTGAACATCGTCTCTCCACGCGACCATCCCTTCGACTACGAGGGCATCTATGCCCAGGCTTACGCCCTCTACAGAGGCGGCTTCCGCTATTGGTTCACGCAGGACGAGGTGAGGAAACAGAACGACTATAACCGGCTTTTCGAGATTCCCCATCTCGAACGGGAGCTGGTGGACTTGTATTTTCGCCTTCCCCAGGAGGGCGAGAACGGAGAGTTCGTGTCTGCAGCGAGGGCGTTGCAGCTCATCAGCTTCGGCATCAGCCAGAAGTTGAACAGCGTAGAGGTGAGCCGTGCCTTTGTGGAATTAGGATTCAGACGAGTACGCACCAAAAAGAGCCGTGGATATCTCGTAGTCTGCCGCACTGCGGAGGAGATGAAATCCTACCAGAAGACCATGGCTCTGGACGCTGAGGATGACGAATGAAGGGTGACGCGGTGACGGGGTGACACCCACTTTTCAAAAAAATTCCTCACGCAGGCGGGCGGGGAGAAAAATTTTTTGAACCTCCCCGCCCGTACGCAGGAGAGAAAAAGTTAGAAAACCAGTGTCACCCCGTCACCGCGTCACCCAGAACCAAGTCACTTAGCCTTCCTAACTAAGTCACTTAGCCATCCTAACCAAGTCATTTACACTTCCTAACCAAGTCACTTACCCAGTGTAACCAAGTCACTTTAACATCGAAAGCATGATGGATAAGCACGAAGCCAGTCAAAGTGATGATAAAAAGACCGGCAAAAGAGCGGCAAAAGAGCGGCAAAAAGTTATTATTAGCACAGATACCAGTCGTAAATTGCTAAAAAAATTGTACCTTTGCAGCCATAAACACGAAAAAGTAAAATTGAGATAAAAGAAAGAGATTATGTATTACGTCTCAAAGAGAATGGAAATCGCTGCTTGTCACCAGCTCCAACTGTCATACGAGAGTAAGTGCACAAAGATTCATGGACACAACTGGGTGGTGACGGTCTACTGCAAGTCTAAGGAACTGAATGCCGACGGCATGGTGACGGACTTCAAACATATCAAGGAGAAGATTCATGGCTACCTCGACCACGGCAACCTCAATGAACTTTTGCCCTTCAACCCTACGGCAGAGAACATAGCCCGGTGGGTGGTAGAACAGATACCGGAGTGCTACAAGGCAACGGTACAGGAGAGCGAGGGAAATATCGCCGCCTATAGCGATGACACGAAGACAGACGGAAAGGAGGCCCTATAATGAACAAGTATAGGGTGAACGAAATCTTCTATTCCATCCAAGGCGAGGGGAGATGGGCAGGCCGTCCGGCCATCTTTGTCCGCTTCTCGGGATGCAACCTGAAGTGCCCTTTCTGTGATACCGACTTCCGTTATTTTGAGGAGATGGGAGTGACAGACATTCTGCAAAAAGTACAGGAGGTGGGCGGCAACTGCAAGTTTATTGTCTTGACCGGCGGCGAACCCACGCTGCAAGTAGACGAGCAGTTGACGGCTCTGCTGCACAAGTGGGGCTATTACCTCACCATGGAGACCAACGGCACGCATCAAGTGCCAGAGGGAATAGACTGGGTCACCTGTTCGCCGAAGAGTCTGTTTTTCGAAGAAACAGAAAATGCCAAGCCTGTCATCAGCAACGCTTCCGAACTGAAGGTCGTCTTCGACGGCGAGCACGCCTTTTCCGACTGTGGCATTGATGCCGAGTATTACTATGTCCAGCCATGCGACACCGGGGACAAGGCAAAGAACGCCGACATCCTCCAACAGACTTTGGCATTCGTAGAGGCACACCCCAAGTGGTCGCTCTCTCTTCAACTGCACAAAATCATCAACGTTAGATAAAGGTAAAAAAGTAAAAAGGTAAAAAGCGATTTTAAGGGAAGAGTGAAGAACGAAGAGTGAAGAGTGAAGAATCCAACACCCCACAAAGGCTGATGTCCCTTAACTTCTCTCTAACTTCACTTAACTCCTTTAACTCTTTAACTTCTTATACTTTTAAAACTGGAAAGGATGAAATTATTCAAGTTTATACTGATAGTTTTGGCTTGCTGCTTGGCACTCCAGGTGTCGGCGGCAAGCCATCCACATATACACGTGGCACTGTTAGGCGACTCCAACACCTTCATCGGAGGCGACTCCTGCGATAAGGACAAGGGATGGAGCAAATGGTTCAAGGAACGCTTTGAGCCAGCCTCCTGCAAGAGTTATGCACGTAGTGGGGCGACCTGGACCAACAACGCTTCCACCCGCGTGGCACCAGAAGAATATACCGAAATATTAGCCGACAACAACGTCATCTACAACCAGGTGCTGCGCCTGATAGCCCAAGTGGGAAAGTGCACTGCACCCGCCCCCCAGCTCATCGTCATCATGGCGGGAACCAACGACGCATGGTTTCAGTCCTCCAGACCAGGGCTCTTCGCCAAGACACCACACCAGGTGTTCGCCTCCTCACAGTTGACAACCAGCAAAAAAGTAAACCAGGTGACGACGCTCGCTGAATCGGTGAGGTATTCCTGTGAAAAACTCATGGAGGCGTTTCCCGATGCACAGATCGTACTCGTGACACCGATGCAGACGGCAAAGCCCTTCAACGAGAGCGTTGGAAGGGTAGGCGATATCATCGAGGAGTGCGCCCACTACATGGCACTCTCCGTCATTAGACTCGACCACCAAGGATGCGTCTATTCCGCCTGCGAAAAAGCTCAACCGAGGTTTACCTCCGACGGCATACACACCAACAGGGAAGGAGCACGCCGCAACGGATATCTCATAGCCAACCAGATAGAGAGTATATTAGAATATTAAGAGAGACGTCAAGGAGTAGAAGGAGTCTACTTCCAAAATAGCAAACACATCAAACATCAACAGCAACAACGAGAGAAATGGTCTTTTCTGATTTGTTTTTCATCTTCGCATTCCTGCCAGCCTTCATGCTGTGCTATCTGTTAGCATACTGGGTAGACAAGAAAGTGTTCACCCTCGGAGAGTATCCCGCCACCGTGCGCAACGCCGTGCTCGTGGTGTTCTCACTCATCTTCTACGCATGGGGAGAGCCCGTCTATGTATTCCTCATGCTCATCAGCGTGCTCATCAACTATATCGCCGGACTGGGCATCGACAGACAGGACAAGCACCGCAAAAGAGCCTTGGTCATCGGACTGGTGTGCAACATCCTGCTGCTCGGCACATTCAAATATGCCGGTTTCTTCGCCACTACACTCAACAGCATAGGCATCCCCATGGGCATCCCAAAGATATCGCTGCCCATCGGCATCAGCTTCTATACCTTCCAGTCCATCTCATACCTCATCGATGTCTACCGCAAGGAAGCACCCGCACAGAGGCGGTTTATGGATCTGCTGCTCTACATCTCCATGTTCCCGCAGCTCATAGCAGGACCTATCGTGAGATACGACATCGTGGCATTAGAGATAAAAGACCGCAGGGTGACGCAGTTTGACCTCGTCGAGGGATGCTACCGATTCCTCATAGGTCTCGGCAAGAAGGTAATCCTCGCCAACCAGTTTTCGGAGATAGCCGACCAGTTCCTTGCCAACGGACTCAACAACCTGTCCACCTTCGGTGCATGGGTAGGAATATTGGCGTTCACACTGCAAATATTCTTCGATTTCTCCGGATACAGCGACATGGCGATAGGTTTGGGACGATGCCTCGGATTCCATTTTGCCGAGAACTTCAAGCATCCCTACTGCTGCACCTCCATCACAGACTTCTGGAGGAAGTGGCACATGTCCTTGGGAAGTTTCTTCCGCGACTACGTGTATATCCCTATGGGAGGCAACCGCCGTCACCAACCCCTCAACATCCTCGTCGTGTGGTTTCTGACAGGTATGTGGCATGGAGCCAGTTGGAACTTCATCCTCTGGGGCGTATACTTCGGTTTCATCGTACTGACCGAGAAATTCACGTTGCTCAAGGTGAAAGACCGTATCCCAGGAGTATTGCTCCACCTATACAGTCTCGTACTGATAGTCATCGGGTGGGGCATCTTCTATTTCGATGACTTCGGCAAAATGGGACGCTTCTTCAGCGCCCTCACCGGAAATGCCAAGAACCTCTACGACTTTGCCGCAGAGAGTGCATGCTTCGACAACTTCTGGTTGTGGGTGGCTGGCGTGCTCTTCTGCCTGCCAGTGTACGATTTCATCGCAAACCGCTACGGAAGGATGATGCCCAACCACACCAATACGAAGAAAAACATCGTGTTGGTGGTACGCACCGCCGTCTCCGTCGTCCTCCTCGTGCTGAGTGTCGCACTCTTGGTAGGAGCAACGAACAATGCATTCATATATACACGATTCTAATTCTTTCCATATTTCAATATTTCAATTTTTCAATTTTTCCATATTTCCATATCAATGAAGTTTTCCGCTTTCATCGCCCTCTGTTTGGCATTTTCAGGCGCCCAGCCAACATTCGCCAACGGTCCCATGTCGTGCTACAAGACACGCACGGGCATCATCATCTGTAAGGACAGCACACAGGTGAGAGCACTCGAACCCTTTACAGGCACAGCCACAGGCGGCACATGGTATGCAGACGCCATCAACAACTACCGTGACACCCTCGACACACAGGTGAGAATATACAGTATGGTGGTACCCACCTCGGCAGGGCTCTATTGCCCCGACGACGCCAAGGTGTGGATACACGAGGAACAACCCGTCATAAGCAATATCTACCAACACCTCAAGGACGGTGTGGAGACTGTGGATGTCTATTCCATACTGAGAGAGCACCAAGGTGAGGACATCTATTCACGCACCGACCACCACTGGTCGCCCTTGGGAGCCTATTACGCCGCACGCCTCTTCGCAGAGAAAGCACAGGTGAAGGTGCCCGACTTACGAGACTTTGATGAGCAGGTGGTACACAACTTCGTTGGATCCATGTACCACTACTCCAAAGACCCCGCCGTCAAGAACTCGCCCGAAGAATTCGTATATTATGTCCCCAAGGACAGCAGTTATACCACCACCTACGTGGGACACAACATGGGAAAGAAGCGCACCGTGGTGAGTGTGACAGAACCCTTCGAGGGGCCGTTCTTCATCAAATACAAGGACGGGAGCAGCAGTGCCTACTGTACCTTTATGGGCGGCGACCTGCGTACCACCCACGTGAAGACCTCCGTGCAGAACGGACGCCGACTGATGATCGTCAAGGACAGTTACGGCAATGCCCTGCCAGGCTATCTCTTCGGTTCGTTCGAGGATATTTTCGTTGTCGACTTCCGATATTTCACCAAGAACATCGTGCAGTATGTCAACGACAACCATATCACCGACATCCTCTTCGCCAACAACCTGCAGCACGCCTACAACAAGTCGACGGCAAAAGGACTGGTGGGAATGCTGAAGAAAAAGTAAAAAGGCAATCTTAAGTGAAGAGCGAAGAGTGAAGAGTGAAGAATCCAACACCCACAAAGGCTATTGTCCCTTAACTTCTCTAACTTCCCTTAACTCCTTTAACTTCCCAAAACGCCGATGTCTTAACTCCATAACTCCTTGACTCCTTAACTCCATAGTATGAAACAAAACTACATATACATCACCCTGATGGGAATCATCTTTGCGGCATTTACCGTCGTGTTCCTCCTCTTTCCACGCAGTACCTATTCTGCCTTGGAGAAGAGAGAACTCGCCAAGTTTCCCGTCCTCACCCTCGACAACCTGAAGTCGGGCGAATTTACCAAAAACGTCAGCTCATGGTTTAGTGACAGCGAGCCCTACCGCGACGTGTTCATGTCCATGAGTATGCAGGAGAAGGAAGCCATCAGTTTCTCCCTTTCAGACGAGAAGGTGACCTTCCATGCCTCTGCCGACGCACAGGAAGATACCGATCCTACCGACGACGAATTGGAGATGGGCGAGAGAACCGTAGGGAAATACAAGAACAACATCACCGCCGAGGAGAATGCGAAGATAGCCAACAAGGGTATCATCATCGTGGGAAAAGGCAACGAGGTGAGGGCTCTCATGGCGTACGGTGGCAGTTCGAAAGGCGGTGTCGACTACGCCCAGTCGGCAAATGAATACAAGAAGGCGTTCGGTTCCAATGTCAACGTCTACTGTATGGTGATACCTACCGCCGTCGACTTCTATTGCCCCGACAAGGCGAAAGGATGTTCCAACGAGGAGCGACCCACCATCAACAACATCTACGCCCACCTGGACAAGGACGTGCATGCCGTAGACGTCTATACAGCACTCGGCAAGCATGTGGCAGAGAACATATTCCTGCGCACAGACCACCACTGGGCACCATTGGGTGCCTTCTATGCCGCACAGCAGTTTGCCAAAGTCGCCAAGGTTCCCTTCAAACCGCTATCTTCTTACGAAAGAAAGGTGGTGCACGGATATGTAGGAAGCATGTATGGCTATTCACATGACATCTCGCTGAAGAACGCCCCCGAAGACTTCGTCTACTATGTCCCGAAGAACGTGAAGTATGAGACTTACTACACCGACTACAAGATCAACAAAAACTACGAGGTGATAGGAGAGGGGAAGCCTTACAAGGGCATCTTCTTCTACAAGTACAAGGACGGGAACGGCGGTGCATACTGTACATTCATGGGAGGCGACACGCGTATCACACAGGTGAAGACGGGAGTAAACAACCATCGTAGGGTGATGATACTCAAGGACAGTTTCGGCAACGCCCTGCCTGGTTATCTCTTCTATTCGTTCGAGGAGATACACGTAGTGGACTACCGTTATTTCACCAGGAACATGAGAAAGTATGTAGCCGACAACAAGATTACGGACATCCTCTTCGCCAACAACATCTTCAATGCTTACTCCAACAAGATATGCAAGAAGTATATGAAGTTCTTGAACCAAAATGACCATTCCTTCTCGGCATCGGCAGCAACCAAGACCTCATCAGCAGAAGCAAAGACCTCATCAGCAGAAGCAAAGACTTCAACAACCGAGACCAAGACTTCAACAGCTGTAAAAGCAACAGAAGCCAAGGTTTCATCGACAGAGAAGTCAGCAAGCAATCACAATGAGACCGGCAAGAAACACGAAGAAGTTCCTGTTGTCTCAGAAGAGAAACATTCCGCCACTGCGGAGCATGAAGATGTCAAGGAATAACATGGAAACCATAATGCGCACGAAACCAATCCCCTTACTCCTCGTAGGCATGTCCCTCCTCATGGTGTCATGCGGTTCATCAACGAAGAAAAAGGAGTATACACCCTGGGGAACAGAACTGACAGACGGGGATGGTTCTTCCGACAACGACTCCACAAGCACGGAGGCGACATTCTCCTTGTCCGACATCCAGAATAACGGAGAACTCATCATGCTTACCCTGTCCGGCCCCAATACCTATTACGACTATAAGGGCTTAGGACTGGGCAAGGACTATCTGCTCTGTGAGAAGTTTGCAAGTACGATAGGCGTATCGGTGCGCATAGAACTCTGCAAGGACACCCTTGACATGATACGCAAGTTGAAAGACGGGAAAGGCGATCTCATCGCATTTCCACTCCGCAAGGGCGAACAAAAGGACATAGAGTATTGCGGTGCGCAAGATGAAACGCAGAAAGCACAATGGGCGGTAAGCCAAGGCAACACCTCTCTTGCAGAGGCTCTCAACGCTTGGTTCTCACCCGAAATGCTGAAACGTGTCACAGCAGAAGAGAAGAAGATATTGGCACGCGGTCTCATCGTCCACAAGACCTATGCCCCCATGCTCAATGCCAAGGGTGGTGTCATCAGCAAGTATGACCATCTCTTCAGAAAGTATGCACCCATGGCAAGGGTAGACTGGAGGCTCATGGCGGCGCAGTGCTATACGGAGTCAGGATTTGACACCTATGCCAAGTCGTGGGCGGGATATTGCGGACTGATGGCAATCATGCCCGGCACAGCCAAGGAACTCGGCATTTCAGTCTCTTCACTGACAGACCCAGAGACAAACATCTCGGCTTCGGCAACCTGTATGGCCCGCTTTGAGAAACAACTGCAGGACATAGGCGACCCCTACGAACGCCTCAAGTTCAGGTTGGCTTCCTACAATGCAGGCATCTGGCATATACGTGACGCCATGGCTCTGACAAAGCAGCACGGCAAGAATCCCCATCGCTGGGAGGATGTCGCCGAGTTTGTATTGAAGCTCAGCGATCCTGCCTATTACAAACTCCCCATCGTGAAATGTGGATACATGCGGGGAAGTGAGACGGTCAACTATGTCTCAAAAATCATCCAGCGATGGAACACCTATCGCGGTTCTGCGATGGGAGACTCTTCGATGGGCAATGGTTTGTCTCCCCATTTCGACCACTCTGTTCCACAGAGAGCCACAAGAAAATACAAATACCATGTGTAAGGGAAGAGGGAAGAGGGAAGAACGAAGAGTGAAGAGTGAAGAGTGAAGAGTGAAGAATCCAAATGCAAAAGGGAAGAGTGAAGAGTGAAGAATCCAAATGCAAAAGGGAAGAGTGAAGAGAGAAGAGTGAAGAATCCAAATGCCTATAAGGCTATAAAAGAAATCCGGCCGACATGAAGCAATAACGCATCACGTCGGCCGGTATTTTTTTGATTATCATCAGATGATGATAGAGCCTTTTTCTGTAGTTTTCTTACTTAGCAGACCTTGTGAGAGCCTTCTGAGATGACTACTGGATAAACCTCAGGAGCATGACCATACTTGGCAGTAAACTTAGCAGTAACATCCTCCACAAACTTATCGTAGAGGTCGTCCTTCACCAAGTTGATGGTACAGCCACCGAAGCCACCGCCCATGATACGGCTGCCAGTAACACCGTCCTCCTTGGCAACATCGTTGAGGAAGTCGAGTTCCTCACAACTTACCTCGTACTCCTTGCTCAGACCATAGTGAGTCTCGTACATCTTCTGACCAACAGTCTCATAGTCGCCCTTCTCAAGTGCATCGCAGACGGCAAGGACACGATCCTTCTCGCCCAATACGAAGTGGGCACGGCTGTAGTCTTCTTCACCTACCTCGGCACGAACCTCATCCAACTGTTCCCAAGTGCAGTCGCGGAGCGTCTCAAACTTAGCCTCAGGATGCTTGGCGGCAATATGCTTCACCACATTCTCACAAGAGTTGCGACGGTCGTTGTAAGGAGAACCCGCCAACTCGTGCTTTACCTTCGAGTTGACCAAGCAGAGCTTATAGCCCTTTGGTTCGAAGGGGAAATACTCAAACTCGCGTGTATTGCAGTCGAGTCGCATCAGTTTGCCTTCCTTTCCAAAGACAGAGGCAAACTGGTCCATGATACCACAGTTCACACCGACATACTTGTGCTCCGTAGCCTGACCGGCAAGAACCAAGTCCCACTTGGAAACCTTGTTGTCGCCGAATAGGTCGTTCAGTGCAAAGGCAAAGCAGCTCTCCAAGGCTGCAGAAGAAGACATGCCTGCTCCGAGAGGCACATCACCGTAGAAGGCAGCATTGAAACCCTTCACCTCGACGCCCAAAGCCTTCATCTCCTGGCATACGCCATAGATGTAACGTGCCCAAGAAGCACGGGGACCCTCAGGGTCGTCAACCTTGAACTCTACGCGATCCTTCAGGTCGATGGAGTAGAGCATCACCGTGTTGGTACCATTGGGACGGATTTCAGCCATGATGCCCTTGTCTACAGCACCAGGGAACACAAAGCCACCATTGTAGTCGGTGTGCTCGCCAATGAGGTTGATACGTCCTGGAGACATGTAAATATTTCCTGTCTTGCCATCAAAATGCTTGATGAAACGGCTTCTTACTTTTTCGATATCCATAATAGTATTGTTTAGTTGGTTGGTAATTTTATGTTCACGTTATTCAACAGGAATATCCTTGTTGATGTTCTTGCAACCAGATACAGCATAGAAGAACATGTATGCCATGGAAACAAGAGGAACGATGTAGCTCAACATGTAGCCAGCGTGGTCGGCAATGAAGTTCTGTACCAATGGCATCAAGCCACCGCCTACTACCATCATCATGAAGATGCCCGAAGCCTGTGCCGTGTATTTACCGAGTCCCTCTGTAGCAAGGTTGAAGATAGATGCCCACATGATGGAGGTACACAGACCACAAAGAACCAAGAACATGGCAGCGATGGGCACTGTCACCATCTGGAAGGACGAACCAGTGAAGACTGGCATTTCAACAGTTGTAGACTTGCCGAAGATGATAGCCAATAGAATGAGTACGATACCGACACCGTTGGCTACGATCATCATGGTACGGCTCGACACCTTGTCTGCGATGAAGCTGGACAGAAGACGCCCTGCCAACATCAGCAACCAATAAGTACCTGCTACGAAACCGCCGATTGCCGCAGCGTTTGCCAATGTCATGCCGTTGATGAATCCACCACCGTTGACAGTCGTGTCAGAGATATAGAAGTTGAGTGTACCAGGGATGCCGACTTCCACACCGACATAGACGAAGATAGCAAGAACGCCCAAGTTGAAGTGACGGAAAGCCCAAGGAGAATGTTCGAAGACGGTCTTGTCTGTAGTCTTGCCCATCTCCGGGTCACGGATAGGGATAAACAACAAGCAGACAAAGGCAGCTGCAAACACAGCGAGAGCGATGTAGAGCACGAGGTTGACATCCACCATCTGCGTATTGGCTGTCACGGTTCCAATGAGTGCACCGACAAGCATAGGTGTTAAAGTACCGGACAAAGAATTGAGCGTACCACCAATGAGGTTCAACTGGTTACCGCGATTACCTCCACCACCGAGAAGGTTCAACATCGGGTTGACCACTGTGTTGAGAATACAAACGGCAAAACCAGAGATGAAGGCACCGAAGAGGTAGACAGAGAAGCCCGTCACGTCAGTACCCAACTTGCCAGAGAGGAACTGGATGAAAACGCCGACAAAGCCTGTTGCGATACCCGAGAGGGCAGTCTTCTTGTAACCGATTTTGGTAAGCAACTTACCTGCCGGGATGCCCATGAAGAGATAGGCAAGGAAGTTCATGGCGTTGCCCAACATACCAATCATGTTGGCACTGCCGCTGTCTGCAAACACGTTTTTCCAAATGACACCGATAGGAGCGGCCAAGTTGGTGACAAACGAAATCATGGCATAGAGAAACATCATCGTGATAATGGCGACGATGTTGCCGTTTTGCTTTTGGTTTTCCATATTTTTGTTAGTTAGTTGATGTGTAATTAATATTGATAGTTGATTGTTGTAATCTTTTGCATATTGTTTATGCCCAAAAGTGTATTAAGCCTTATAGAGCATGAAAGACAAAGAGCATAAAAAAGACAAAATAGAGTGGATGTCTTTTCAGCATCCACTCTTTTGCCGAAAGGCTTGCAGCAAGTCGTCTCTGCAAACCCTGTCATGTTTATTTGTCTACACCAAACTTATAGATGGTCTTCTGAGTATAGGTCTCGCCCGGTTGCAGACGGCAGCTGGGGAAGTAGGGGTGATTAGGCGTATCGGGGAATTTCTGTGCCTCGAAGCATACTGCACTGCGGCGTGGGAATGTAGCACCATGCTGTCCGGAGATGCCTGTCAGGAAGTTGCCCGTGTACATCTGTAATCCCGGTTCGGTAGTATACACCTCCATGGTACGGCAGCTGACGGGGTCTTTGATGCGTGCTGCAAAACTCAGTTCGCCCTCTTCCTTCTTATTGAGTACATAGTTGTGGTCAAAGCCCTGACCATTCTTAATCTGCTCATTGTCGGCA
The DNA here is from genome assembly GCA_963600865.1 of Firmicutes bacterium CAG:103. Lineage (GTDB taxonomy): Bacteria > Bacteroidota > Bacteroidia > Bacteroidales > Bacteroidaceae > Prevotella. The sequence goes on along the minus strand of CAVCDC010000033.1, from coordinate 10,074 downwards.
TCGATGTCCTGGCCAATAGGCTTAGGAGTACGGAAGTCGAACGGAGTACCCTCTACCTTCAGGATCTCGCCCGTTGGGATAGACACCTTGTCGATAGGGAGGTAGAAGTCTGCATTGACCTCACAGATGATGTTGTCGATAGTGGGTGTAGGATTTGCTATGCCTTGGATCGAGAAGAAGGCATGGTGTGTAAGGTTGATGATGGTGAGCTTGTTGGTGGTAGCCTGATACTTGATTACCAGTTCATTGTCATCGGTAAGCGTGTAGGCTACCCATACATTCAACTCGCCTGTAAATCCCTCTTCACCATAAGGACTGGTATATTTCAGGACAATGGCGTTGTCGCCCATTCTCGTTGCGTCCCATACATGACGATGGAAACCTGTAGGACCACCATGGAGGTGGTTGGGGCCATCATTGCAAGCCAACTGATATTCCTTGCCGTGGAGAGTGAACTTACCTTCCTTGATGCGGTTGCCGTAGCGGCCGATGAGTACGCTAAGGAATGGTTCAGGTGAATTGACTACATCCTGGATATTGTCATGTCCCTGGATAAGGTTGGCGTAATTGCCGTCCTTGTCGGGCATCATGATGGCAACGATGGCACCACCGTAGTTTGTTACTGCAACCTCATTGCCCTGATTGTTCTTCAATATAAACAGGTCGGTTTGCTTTCCGTTTACTGTGGTCTGAAAATCTTCTCTTTTCAGACCGCACTTGTTTGTCGGTTCTGTATTCATAGCTGTGGTTTAAGTTTTGTGTTTTTTGTTTAAGTCATTTAGGTCAGGAACATTTGCGTCCTGTAATATATTTGCAAAGTAAATAAAAAAAAATGGTTACAACAAATATTTTTATGACTTATTGATTTAAAAAACTTAAAAAACAGTTATGAGAGGAAGTCCGCCACCACATAGCTTGAGCCTCCGACAAAGATAAAATCATCTTTTCGGGCATTCTCCCTTGCGGCAAGGTAGGCCTCCTTAACGGTGGCGTATGTATTACCAGACAGTTGTTTACCCCGTCCGCACTCCGCTATTTTGTCTACTGGTATCGCCCTTTTTGTCTCCGCCTGCGTCCAATAGTAGGTGGCATCTTTGGGCAAAAGTTCCATAACAGTCTGTACATCCTTGTCGTCCACCATTCCGAACACGATGTGGAGTTTATGGCAAGGTTGTTTTTTGATTTGTTCTGCGAGGTAAAGCCATCCAGCCACGTTGTGTCCAGTGTCGCAGATGACGAGCGGTTCTTCTGCCACCTTCTGCCATCTTCCCATCAGTCCTGTGGTCTGACAAACATTCGCCGTGCCTTTGCCAACAGAATCCCGATGGCGCAGGAGTCCTTCTGCAGAAAGGATATTGACGGCGTTGAGGATGGTGTTCATGTTGTGAGGCTGGTATGTTCCCGTGAGGTCTCCCTTGAGGTCTCCCCAGTGGCATGTGGAGTAGGAGAGGGCACCATCCGTTTCCTCCACTCCAGTCACCTCTCTGTTGCTACTGTCTTCGGCAAAGACGACAGGAGCATGAAGTTCCTTGGCGTGAGCTTCAAAAACAGGGCGTGTCTCCGGCAGGTCTTCTCCAATGACTACTGGTATGTTCGTCTTGATGATGCCAGCTTTTTCTCCAGCGATTTCAGCAAGGGTGTTGCCGAGAAACTGGGTGTGGTCCATGCTGATGTTGGTGATGATGGAGAGTACGGGAGAGATGATGTTGGTACAGTCGAGTCTACCGCCGAGTCCCACCTCGATGACAGCGATATCTACCTTCTCATCGGCAAAATACTTGAATGCGAGGGCAGTGGTGAGTTCAAAGAAGGAACAGTGGAGGGGTTCGAAGAAAGCGCGTTCCTTTTCGACGAAGTTGACGACATAGTCCTCTGGGACAGGTATCCCATTGACGCGGATACGCTCTCTGAAGTCAACGAGGTGGGGGGAAGTATATAGTCCTACCTTGTAACCGTCAGCCTGGAGAATGGAGGCGAGAGTATGTGAGCACGATCCCTTACCGTTGGTTCCTGCCACATGGATGGTCTTATACTGACGGTGAGGATGACCGAAATGGTCATCGAGCAAATGAGTGGTTTGCAGACCAGGCTTGTAGGCGCTTGCGCCTGTGCGCTCGAAGGCAGGGGTACTTGAAAAAAGATAATTGATAGTTTCCTGATAGGTCATGGATAGAGGAGTTAGAGTTTCAGAAGTTAAAGAAGTTTCAGAAGTTAAAGAAGTTTCAGAAGTTAAAGAAGTTAGAGGAGTCTGTAAAGCCGAAGAAAATAAAGAAGTTAAAGAAGGTGGTAACTTCTTTAACTTCCTCAAATTTATTTGAACAGATTTTTGAAACTTTCGAAGAGCGACTTCTTTGTGGCATTGTCAGCCTTGAAGTTCTCGCATTCCTTGAATTTCAAAACAAGTTGTTTTTCTTCCTTTGTAAGAGTCTTGGGGATGAATACCGTCACGTTGACGATGATATCACCCTTTCCATAACCGTAACCTTGTACGGCAGGAAGTCCCTTACCGCGCAGACGTATCTGCTTGCCAGGCTGAGTACCGGGCTCTATCTTGATGGTAGTGGTACCGTCGATGGTCGGCACTTCCACCTCACCGCCGAGTGTAGCTGTGGTGAAGTCGAGAACAAGATTGTAATAGAGGTCTTGTCCGTTGCGCTCGAAGGTATCGCTCTTCTCCTCGGTGATGATAACCTGGATGTCGCCATTCACACCATTGTGTTTACCAGCATTACCCTTGCCTCTAACGGTGACGCACATCCCGTCTTCTACACCAGCCGGAATGTTAATTTCTACCACTTCGTCACCCTTGACAACACCGTCACCATGACACTCCTTGCACTTGTTCTTGACGATGGTTCCCTCACCATTACAAGTGGGGCAGGGTGCCTGCGTCTGCATCATACCGAACATAGACCGTACGGTCTTGATAGTCATTCCTGAGCCATGACACGTGGGGCATGTCTCCGGTTGGGCTCCGCCCTCACATCCAGTTCCGTGGCACGCTTCGCAGACGATATCCTTATGTATCTTAAACTTCTTGGTTACGCCAGTGGCAATTTCCTGCAAGTTGAGTTTTACTCTCACACGCAAGTCGCCGCCTTGATACTGACGACGGGCAGCACCACCTCCACCGAAGCCAAAGCCACCACCAGAATGTCCTCCGAAGATGTCACCAAACATAGAAAAGATGTCATCCATGTTCATACCGCCACCTCCGAATCCACCGAATCCTCCTTGAGGTCCGTCAAATCCGAACTGGTCATACTGCTGTCTCTTCTGAGGGTCGCGCAGAACATCGTATGCCTCGGCAGCCTCCTTGAATTTCTCCTCAGCTTCTTTGTTTCCCGGGTTACGGTCGGGGTGATACTTGATGGCTATCTTACGGTAGGCCTTTTTTATCTCGTCATCGTTGGCGGTCTTTGCGACCCCTAACACCTCATAGTAGTCTCTCTTGGCCATTATACTATGCTTTGTACATTATTATATTATTGTCCTACTTTTTATTTTTTTGTATCCGATGGTTCACCATGGTTATTGCCCTACAGCAACCTTGGCGTGACGGATTACTTTCTCGTTGAGCGTATAGCCAGACTGTACGCAGTCTATCACCTTGCCCTTCTTGTCATCACCCATCCCAGGAACCATGGCGATTGCCTCGTGGTAGTCGGTATCAAAGTCCTTGTCCTGCGTCTCGATCTTCTTTACGCCGAGGCTCTCAAGAGCCTTGTAGAACTTGTTGTAAACCATCTGGATACCCTCCTTGATGACAGCAGGATCTTCGCTCTTGTCGGCAAGGGCGCGCTCGAAGTCGTCAAGCACAGGGAGAATGGCGGCAATCGTCTTCTCGCCTCCATTGAGGATGAGTTCAGCCTTCTCCTTGAGCGTACGCTTACGGTAGTTCTCAAATTCGGCAGTCTTGTAAAGCAGTTGCTTCTTTGCCTCTTCCAAGTCATGCTCAGCCTTTTCTAATGGTGAGAGTTGCTTCTCGTCTGACTTGTTGTCAGCCGAGTTGTCAGTCTGCTCATCTTCCTCTGCCACATTGTCTGCATCGGCAGTAGCCTGTGCATTGACCTCTTCCTGGTTTGTATTCTCTGTATTGACGTTCTGATCGTCAACATTCACATCTTCTACGTTTATTTTCTTTTCTGTAGCCATAGTGTTAAGTTTCGTTTTGATTTTCTTCCACATTTCCGTTTATCAAGAAACGTGCCAACCTATCGAGAGGCTGGCACGGATTTTTTGTATTCGCATTTATGCCGTAATCTTACAATTACTGCACACCGTACATTTTCGCCTTTTGCTCCTTGATAGCTTCATCGTAGATGTACTCATCGTATGACATCAACTTGTCGATGGTGCCCGATGGCGTCAACTCGATGATGCGGTTGGCTACGGTGTTGATAAACTCATGGTCGTGGCTGGCAAAGAGCACGTTACCCTTGAAGTTGACAAGGTTGTTGTTGAACGCCTGGATGCTCTCCAAGTCCAAGTGATTGGTAGGCGTATCAAGTATCAGACAGTTGGCATTCTGCAACTGCATGCGGGCTATCATACATCTCATCTTCTCACCACCAGAGAGTACGTTCACCTTCTTCAGCACCTCTTCACCACTGAAGAGCATGCGTCCTAAGTAACCCTTCATAGCCACCTCGTTGCCTGGACCGTACTGGCTCAACCAGTCTACTAAGTTCTTGTCGCTTTGGAAGAACTCGGTGTTGTCAAGGGGAAGGTAGGCAGTGGTGATGGTGACGCCCCACTTGTATTCACCAGCGTCAGCCTTGCGGTTGCCGTTGATAATCTCAAAAAGGGCGGTCATTGCCTTAGGATTGTGAGAGAGGAATACAACCTTCTCACCCTTCTCGATGTTGAAGTTTACATTGTCGAAGAGTACTGTGCCATCCTCGTCAGTTGCCTTAAGGCCTTCCACCTCAAGGATCTGATTGCCTGGCTCACGCTCCATCTGGAAGATGATGCCTGGGTACTTACGGCTTGAAGGACGGATTTCCTCCACATTGAGTTTCTCAAGCATCTTCTTGCGAGATGTGGTCTGCTTACTCTTAGCAACATTGGCAGAGAAGCGACGGATAAACTCTTCCAACTGCTTCTTTTTCTCCTCAGCCTTCATCTTCTGGTTCTGTGCCTGACGGAGTGCCAACTGAGAGCTCTCGTACCAGAAAGAGTAGTTACCTGCAAACATCGTCACCTTTCCGAAGTCAATATCCACAGTCTGGGTGCTGACGGCATCAAGGAAGTGACGGTCGTGGGATACTACCAATACGGTTTGTTCGACATTGCTCAAGTATTCCTCCAACCACTCTACTGTGTCGAGGTCAAGGTCATTGGTAGGCTCGTCGAGGAGAAGGTTGTCGGGGTTGCCAAAGAGAGCCTTCGCCAACATCACACGCACCTTCTCTGTGTTAGAGAGTTCGCCAACCAACTTGTCATGTTTGTCATCCTGCACACCGAGGTTCTGGAGAAGTTGGGCAGCATTGCTCTCAGCCTCCCATCCGTTCATCTCGGCAAACTTCAATTCAAGTTCAGCGGCAAGGTTGCCGTCCTCTTCTGTCATCTCAGGCTTTGAATAAAGACGTTCACGCTCCTTCATGTTCTCCCAAAGGGGCTGATGTCCCATGAGGACTGTGTCCATGACACGGAACTCGTCATATTTGAAGTGGTCCTGTTCCAACACAGACAAGCGTTCGCCCGGTCCCATCTCCACAGTTCCTTTGTTGGGCTCCAGTTCGCCACTGATGGCACGAAGGAATGTTGACTTGCCGGCACCGTTTGCACCGATAATACCGTAAATGTTACCATGAGTGAACTTGAGGTTTACATCCTTGTAAAGCACTCTCTTGCCGAATTGAATCGCGAGGTTTGTTACTGTAATCATTTATTTTTATTTCTTTTTTCCTATTATCTCTTAAAAAATAGTCATCCGTAGGCATGACTACTTTTTCTCCTTAAAGGAGCCATGCCACCTTAAAACGCTGCAAAGTTACGAAAAAATATTTGAATGCCAATGTTTTGCCACTGAAACTTGCTTAATTTTTAGTTAAAAGGACGGTGCTTTTTGGTTGTTTTGTCAAAAAGAAGTACTTTTGCACCTCAAAAAGTAACACAATATATGGCACATCAAAACAACAGATGGCAGAACAATACAAGTCGGCAAGCAGGCTATGGAACTGCCGGCGAATATGATCGTTATACCGTTTCGGCACCAGCACCGCTCTTGGAATGGCTCCTTGCCAATGTGAAAGGAGAGAGCAAGACGAAAATCAAGCAAACCCTACAGGGCCGCGGCATTCGCGTTGACGGAAAGACCATCACTAAGTTCGACTACCCTCTGCGTCCCGGCATGAAAATAGCAGTAAGCAAGACGAAGAAAAACAACGAATCGTTCAAGAGCCGTTACCTAAAGATCGTCTACGAGGACCGCTATCTCATCGTGGTGGAGAAAGCCGTCGGAATTCTTAGCATGGCTGCCGGTCATTCCTCCCTGAACGTCAAGACGGTACTGGACGACTATTTCCGCAAGACTCGACAGAATTGTCAGGCGCACGTGGTGCACCGCCTCGACCGCGACACATCAGGACTGATGATCTACGCCAAGGACAAGCAGACAGAACTTGCACTGGAGCAAGACTGGCACGGCACTGTATACGACCGCAGATATGTCGCAGTAGTGTCAGGCGAAATGGAGGAGGACGAAGGTGTTGTTTCCAATTGGCTAAAAGACAACAAGGCATACATTACTTATAGTAGTCCTATAGACAATGGCGGCAAGTATGCCGTTACCCATTTCCATACACTGGCACGCACCACAGAGCATTCATTGGTGGAGTTCCGTCTTGAGACGGGGCGCAAAAACCAGATACGCGTACACACAGCAGACATGGGACATCCCGTTTGTGGAGACATCAAATACGGTAATGGGGACGACCCTTGCCACCGCCTTTGCCTCCATGCTTATGTTCTCTGCTTCTACCATCCAGTTACACACAAACCCATGGAGTTCGAAACGCCTATACCTATTGAGTTTCGGCGGTTATTCAAAGGATAAACGAAGCAAAGTTGGATTTTAAGAAGCTAAGAGAAAAAAGCTAAGAAAAAAGAACAAAGAAACTAAGAAATTAAAGAATCAAGAAAAAGAATGGAACAATTTATATATTACCTATTGGGTCTTATCGTCATCATTATTGGTTTTCTGATTGTCAAGAAGGTGGCTACGTGCATGTTGAAATTCATCATAGGCATCGTGATATTGGGCATCCTCGCCGGAATCTATATACTTGCGACATAAAGGTTTCCATCTCCCGTTGACCACCCTCTCATTTACAACTACAGCAACACAGGAGCCTACTCTTCTTTCATCGTGCGCTCTAACGTTCTGACTGTAAGATGATAATGACTGCCGTCATAGTTTATTTGCATGGCACGCTGAGGAAGGTTGTCGGGAGCCCCAATGGCCAAAGCCACATGCCCCATTGTACGCCGCAGGTTTAATTCTATACAGGAGTTGACAAAGCAGTCTTTTCCACCTGGTTGTGTGGCGCAAACCATCATGTCAACTCCAAAGGGACCACTGTAGACGCCTTTGAGGGCAGGCTCCATGATGGCAATGACATTTTTCCGTATGCTCCCTATCTCTTCTCTCGACACATAATTGAGAAGTATCTGTTCTTTCTCCTCTTCGCTTGCCAAGAGATTGCCGACATAAGTATTCTTTTGAGTCCCGAAAATTGACAAACCGAGGTATCTTACTTTTCCATCAACGGTCTCAAACTCCATTCCGAAATCTTTCACCTTATTATAATAAGGCTCTATGGTAACTCCGCCCTGTTTGTCGATGATGTTCTGAGCCCAACGCTCTGAAGCGGTAAGCTGACTGTTTTGCACTCGTTGCTCAGATACAGAAAACTGACTGGAATGGATTTGTTCAGTCTCTTCACTTGAAAGATATCTCACCCCTCTGCCGCTACTGCTCCAAGGAGCCTTTACGACTATTTGCTTCTTCGTCTCAAGCAACTTACGCAAATCCCGAATATCAGATGTAAACAAAACATTCCTCTGCAAGTGTGAAGCCGCCCATTTTCTGCTACTTATGCTTCTTGCTTGAAGTAAAGCATTATCTGTAGGAAGCATGATGTCAGGAGTACCAAGTTGAAGCAGTTCATGCTTGAGCGCTATATTCCATCCCCACGGATGGATGCTGTCCACAAGAAAAGTTTCGTGCATGATTTTCTCCAATTGGGCTTTGGTGACAAACTCCACTCGCTCAGCTTGCGCATATGACACTCTTTGCGCTTTGACCAAAGCACTATCAATGTCATCAACAAGAATAAAGTCTCCTTCGTCAGCCCAAAGGAAAGGGATATATGATAGGTCGCTGCGCAACTGCCTTCCAGCGTGTGGCGCTGTAAAATTAGCAAGGTTGGCAGCCAATGCCAAGTCGTGTTCCGGATTGAATATATGTAATTTCATGGCGCAAAGGTAGTGAAAAACTACCCAATAAAGGCATGAATTAATTAGATAAATGCTAAATAATAAAAAAAAAGTAAGATTTTGCTATCTACACTTTGCAAATTTCAAAATAAGTATTACCTTTGCAATATTAAAAACAAAATCGAACAGACTAAAACACATGGAAGAAGCTTTCTTCAAGACACATACATACCTTGTAGAACATACCAATGCTCCTGTTCGCCGCACCCTTATGGATGAAGTGAATTGGAATGACCGTATGATCGGCATCAAGGGTACAAGAGGGGTAGGGAAGACTACCTTTCTCCTGCAGTATGCCAAAGAACGCTTTGGTGCACACGACCGTAAATGTCTGTTTGTCAATATGAACAACTTCTATTTCCAAGGACGAGGGATAGCCGACTTCGCGGGGGATTTTGTTCGTCAGGGAGGTAGAACACTTTTGATAGACCAGGTTTTTAAACAACCAGACTGGAGCAAGGAGTTGCGCAAGTGCTATGATCTTTACCCTGAGCTGAAGATTGTTTTTACAGGATCGAGCGTCATGCGGTTGAAAGAGGAAAATCCAGAGCTGAACGGAATCGTGAAGAGCTATAATCTCCGAGGTTTCTCCTTTCGCGAATATCTCAATCTGCAGACGGGAAATAACTTCGAGGCCTTCGAACTGGACGATATCTTGCAGAACCATGAGCATATCATCAAGAAAATTCTGCCTAAGGTTAGTCCCATGAAGCATTTCCAAGACTATCTTCACCATGGATTCTATCCATTTTTCTTGGAGCAAAGAAATTTTACAGAGAATCTACTAAAGACTATGAATATGATGACGGAGGTGGACATTCTCCTCATCAAACAAATAGAGCTGAAGTATCTGACAAAGATCAAACGTCTCTTTTATCAGCTTGCCGTAGAGGGTGCCAAAGCCCCGAATGTCAGTCAACTCGCTGAAGGTATAGAAACGAGCCGTGCTACCGTGATGAATTACATCAAGTATCTCGCGGATGCAAGACTTATCAATATGATTTACCCCGACGGGCAGTCGTTCCCTAAAAAGCCTTCAAAGGTGATGTTGCACAACCCCAATCTGATATTTGCCATTTTCCCGTTGCAAATCAACGAGCAGGAAGTGATGGAGACATTTTTTGTCAATTCGATGTGGAAGGACCACAAGGTGCACCAAAGTGGGAAGGATCATTTCTTTATGGTTGACGGCAAACGTAAGTTCCGCATATGCGACGCTCAGGCTTCTACAAAAATAAGGTATAATCCAGACACGTTCTATGCAAGATATAATACAGAGGTAGGAAAGGACAACAGGATTCCGCTATGGCTCTTAGGATTCCTGTATTAAAGGTAAAAAAGTAAAAAGGTAAAAAGGTAAAAAAGGCTGGTGCCGAAAAAGCCAATGCCACAAAGGCCGATGTCTAACTCCTTAACACCTTTAAATCCTTTAACTCCTCAACTCGAAAAGTTCAAGAACAAGACTTAAAATACAAAACATTTTTAATATTTTATCTAAAAGTAAAATGGCTAAAGAAAAAAAATTTATCACTTGTGATGGTAACACAGCTGCCGCTCATGTAAGCTATATGT
>CAVCDC010000032.1:0-26041 GCA_963600865.1 Firmicutes bacterium CAG:103 | reverse complement strand
TACCCAAGTCAATTCCAATTACTTTTCCCATAATTATATCTTTTTTTATTTTTATTCGTTAATAATATGATTTTACGCTATCCTATTAAACAAAGCATGTGCCAACGACAGTTCTGCAACATATCGCTGACAATATGGCAGACTTTCGTGACACATTCTTTGATTATCTTCTATTAAATCCCCTTCATCGTCAGGGCGATGCGCTTCCGCTTCAGGTCTACTTCCACCACTCGCACTGTGACATGCTCATGGAGTTTCACCACCTCGGAGGGGTCAGAGACATAGCGGTCAGCCAACTGGGAGATATGCACCAGTCCGTCTTGGTGGACACCTATATCTACAAAGGCACCAAACTTCGTGACATTGGTGACGATGCCCGGCACGGTCATGCCCACCTGCAAATCCTCCATGGTCTTGATGGAGGCATCAAACTCAAACTTCTCCACCTCGCCACGCGGGTCGAGTCCCGGTTTGTCAAGTTCTGCCATGATGTCGGTCAAAGTAGGCATTCCCACCTCGGCAGTCACATACTTCCTGATGTCCACCTTCTTCTGTAGTGCCTTGTCCTCTACCAGTTGCTTGACGGTGACGCCCTGGTCTTTCGCCATCTGCTCGACAAGGGAATAACGCTCGGGATGCACAGCACTGTTGTCAAGCGGATTCTTGGCACCGGGGATACGCAGGAAGCCGGCACACTGCTCGAAGGCAGACGGTCCGAGTCGTGGCACCTTCTTCAGTTGGGCACGAGAGGTGAAGGCACCATTGTCACGGCGATACTCCACGATGTTCTTGGCAAGGGTAGGTCCGAGACCGCTCACATAAGTCAGCAGATGCTGCGAAGCCGTGTTGAGGTTGACACCCACCGAGTTGACACAACTCATCACCACTGTGTCGAGGCTCTTCTTCAACAGTCCCTGGTCCACATCATGCTGGTACTGCCCCACCCCAATGCTCTTGGGATCAATCTTTACCAACTCCGCCAAGGGATCCATGAGACGGCGACCAATAGAGACAGCGCCACGCACCGTGACATCCTCGTCGGGGAACTCCTCACGTGCCGTCTTCGAAGCCGAATAGATGGAGGCACCATCCTCGCTCACCACATAGACATCTACAGGTCGAGGGAAGTCGATGGAGTGCAACCAGTTAGTCGTCTCGCGGCTTGCCGTACCGTTGCCGACAGCCATCGCCTCCACCTGATACTGTTTCACCATACGCAGTATGGCGGCAGTAGCCTCCATCCGTTTATTACGAGGAGGATGTGGGAAGACAATCTCATGATGAATCAGGTTGCCCTGTGCATCGAGGCAACAGGTCTTACACCCGTTGGCAAAGCCTGGGTCGACAGCCATGACACGTTTTTGTCCGAGAGGAGCCGCCAAGAGCAACTGCCTCAGGTTGTCGGCGAAGACAACGATTGCCTCCTCGTCAGCTTTCTGTTTGCTGAGCGCAGCAAACTCAGTCTCTATGCTTGGTTTCAGAAGACGCTTGAAGGCATCGTCTACCGCCTCGCCCACCAATGTCTGGCAGTCACCATAGCCATGTACATAGTGGCGCTTGAGTCTGTCGGTACACCGTTCGTCATCGGCAGAGATGCTGACACGCAGGATACCAGCAGCCTCTCCACGGCGCATCGCCAAGAGGCGGTGAGAACTGCATCGCTTCAGCGGTTCGGAGAAGTCGAAGTAGTCGGAGAAGCGCTGCGCCTCTTCCTCATCCTTTTTCTTTGCCACCACCTTGGAGGTAATGACGGCACCACGGCGGAACTCGGAACGGACGGCATTACGGCTCTCCTCACTCTCGTTGACCATCTCGGCAATGATGTCCTTTGCCCCCTGCAAGGCTGCATCAACATCCGTCACCTTGTCACCAACATACTTCATGGCAACCTGTCGGATGTTGCGCTCCCTCTGGAAGAGCAGTGTCTGCGACAAGGGTTCCAGGCCCTGTTCTCTGGCTATCTGCGCACGTGTCCTGCGTTTCGGTTTAAAGGGGAGATAGATATCCTCCAAGGCGGTGGCATCCCAACAGTCGTCGATGCGCTTCCTTAGTTCATCGGTCATTTTGCCCTGTTCCTCTATCGTCTTGAGGATGGTCTCCTTACGTTTCGCCATCTCCTTGAACTTCTCTGCGGCTTGGGCTATCGCCTCTATCTGCACCTCGTCGAGGTTGCCTGTCTTCTCCTTGCGGTAACGGGAAATAAAAGGAATGGTACACCCCTCCTCCAACAACGCCAACGTGTTGTCTACAGCCTGCTCACCGAGGGAGAGACAGGCTGCTATCATCTTAGTAAACTGATTCATTTCTTGTCTTTGATGTTTTAGAAATAGGCTGCAAAGGTAAGGAGAAAAATCGGGAAAAAGATAAAAAACAGCAGGAAACTGACAGGTAAGGACGTTGTCCTATAGATTCCATCTAACGTCCCTTACCTCTCTAACTTCCATAATCCCATAAAACCAAAGAGAGGAAACTCATCGCTTGCGGCTGACGAGTTCCCTCTTCCTATTTTTATTTATTTTATTCTCTCTAATTGGTGCAAGGATGTCAATCATCCCACTCACTCCATGGATGGGTGTTTGGCTTGGCTTCAACTAGGGGAGGATTATTTGGATCAGGGTCTTCACCTTTACCAATAGTCCCATCAGGATCCTCACCTGTTTGGCTAGTTCCACCTCCTGTACTTCCTGCCAATATATTCTGCAGAGTGGTTACGAAGACTATCGTTGTCGGTGCTTCATAAATTTTCTTTTTCATGAGGTACGGAGCGCATTATTTTACGACAAACTTTTTGGCACCCTTGACATAGACACCCTTTGTCAAGTTCTTTGTGCTACCATCACCACTGACAAGTTGACCATTGATGTTATAGATGGGCTGGCAATCATCACCTGCCAAGATCTCAACTTCTACCTGCTCTACGGCAGTTGTGTTGTCGTCGACGCCATCAGTACCAAAGACAGAAGCCTGCTTAGCCTGGTTGACACCTAAGTTGACAGAGAAGAAAGAGACAGCATCAGCCTGACCTGTTTCAGCCTCAGTAGTCTGCACGATGCACTTGTTGGCTGGCCAGCTCAAGTGTTTGTCATAAGGCCAGAACCAGAACTGTGAGTTGGTGTCAGAAGCCTTGCTCTTACCATAGTAGTATGAGTTCTGTGGTACAGACATTGCCTTACCTGTTGTCTGTGAAGTAGCCAACGAGTTACCGATGAAGCGATATTCATGACCGTCGTCTACGCTCTGGCTCTGCACACCGTTCAAGTATGAATACTCCTCAGAGACGATGACAGTTGGGATAGGAGCACCTGGTTCGTAGGTATAGTCATTCACTACAAAGACAGCGTCAGCATCGGTCTTGGTAGGCTTTACCATATAAGCCTCGTGGGCATAGATGACGATGTCATCATCATTGCAAGGATTGTAATCATCATCTTTAAACTCAGGATAGTTGCCATTGGCATCCTTCTCATACTTGTGCTTGTAAACATCGTTACGGAACAACAGTGTGATGTGGTTGCCTGACTTACCGTTGCCGCGGCCATTACCATCAGTATCAAACTCACGAATCACCTTAGAGAAGCGGCAAACCTGTGTTTTCTCACCGAAAGACTCGTCAACCATCTTCTTGGTCATGTTGAAAGGAACACAGAGAGTCCACCATCTGCCACCCTGCTTTACAGGAAGGGTATATTCGGGAGTAGTAGAAGCGTCACCATTGCCCAATACGAACTGGCGAGTACCAACATAGGCAATCTTAGCGAGCTGTTCTACTGTATATTCAGCCTCAGAGAAACCAGCCTTGCGCAACAAAGCAATCTGCTCATCAGTAAGAGTAGGCACATACTCTGTTACGCCATCCCAGCAAAGACCATTGGAAGCCGTGATATAAGAACGCATCCACTGACTCTGGCTTGGCCAAATATACAGTTCGCCAAGGTAAGTATCCTTATAGCCTGGGTGAACTGTAGATCCATAAGTATGGTATTGATCATTATTTTGACCACCATATGTCAAATCACCAGTTTCCTTACCAACAACCCTGGGACTCCAAGAATAGAAATTTGTTGCATCCCAGTCGTTACCCATCCATGTCTCGTATTTCTTGGTGATATCAGTATACTTGGCACGCTGTTCATCGGTCAAGTTAGAAGGATAGTGAAGAATGCTGAAATATACACCACCATTATTCTTATAGTTCTCACGGTTGGCTACTCCTTTGCTTGTATCATCTGCCAAATCACTATTAGGATTCGTGGGGTCGAATCCAGCATTACCCATCAGCACCTCTGTACCAAATGTACCTTGCTCGCCCCAACCTATCAAGGTATTACCCTTTGGACACATAGGAGCCTCAGCACCTCTGAAATAAACCTCTTGAAAACGGCGGCAAAGGAAAGCACCAGGCCCCATATACTTCACACTTGAAGGAACTTCAAGAGTCTTAAGCGTAATTGCGCTTGTCAAAGCGAAAGCAGAGTTACCGATGAACTCAAGACCCTCGTTCAACTTAGGAGCTGTCCAGTTCACCAAGTTGGCAAACGCCATATCACCAATGGTCTTCAAAGTTGTTGGGAAAGAAACGCTTGTAATACTTCTCACCTTATTGAAAGCGTATGCACCAACCTCTATATAACCTTCTGGAATAATAACAGTAGTTATGTCGAAATTAGCTTGACCGTCTTCATTTTTCTGAAAGAAAGGAAAATCAGGAATAACATTATCCTCTCGCTTAGGCAAAGTCAATGTCTTCAAAGCCAACTCACGGCTATAACCATTCCATCCATTACGGAAAGTAGTATAATCCCAAGTACCAGCAAGTGTCACTTCACCGAGGTCAAGTGTCACAGTGCTCGTGTTTGGAGTATTAAATTGCAAATCGTTATTGTCAACCTTGCAATACAAGCAAGCCTTTATCATGTTAGCACTTATCTTACCGCCGCCAACTACCTTAATCACTTCAGGCTTGTTCTGCGAAATCTCATTTTGGATTTTAGCAGGAGCGTCTGCATCTGTTGACAAATCACCATTGACAGTAACAGTAAGTGTTCCTCCAGAGTAGGTGAATGTTTGCGCACACATATTTGCACATGCCAAAACAGCAAACACAGTAGACAGTAACTTTTTCATTGTTTAGTTGAATCTTTTACTTATACAATAGATTATTCGAAAACCTTGTTCAAAAAGGTATCATCTTTTACTTATACAACCATTTTTTAGAACGTGTCGCCTGTTAGCGGACACATATCTTATTTTGGTGCTGCAAAGTTACGACTTTTTTACATAGGTTGTATACTTTTGGGAGGATTTTTTTAGCTAAAGGAGCAAAAAATAGCATATTTAACAAATATTACACCACTGACAGAAAGGAGTAAGCGCTGAAAAGAGCACATCAAACATGCATGATTATTCAGAAAAGCAAGAAAAGAAGAACATTTTGAAAGAAAAGAGCGAAAAACATCTCTCTTTTTGTTATTTTTTAGTAATTTTGCAAACAAATCAACAAAACAAGAAAATAATCCACTTCTCCGCACCAAAAATAATGGAGAAAGAGGACAGAAAAGAGCATTTACACATAATTATATATAATAGAGAGCATACTTATGGAAAAGATCAAGATGACAACCCCCTTGGTAGAGATGGACGGCGACGAGATGACCCGCATCCTGTGGAAGATGATCAAAGACGAACTGATACTTCCCTTCGTCGACTTGAAGACAGAATACTACGACTTAGGACTGCCCTACCGCGACCAGACTGGCGACCAGGTAACCATCGACTCCGCCGAGGCAGCCAAGAAATATGGTGTCGCAGTGAAATGTGCCACCATCACCCCGAACGCCCAGCGCATGGACGAATACAAGTTGCACAAGATGTGGAAAAGTCCTAACGGCACCATCCGTAGCATCATGGACGGAACCGTATTCCGCGCCCCTATCACCATCCCGAGTATCCATCCCTGTGTAAAGAACTGGGAGAAGCCCATCACCATAGCCCGTCATGCCTACGGCGATGTATACAAGAGTGTGGAGCTACGCGCCGACGAACCGGGCGTTGCCAAACTCGTCTTCGAGGGAAAGAGCGGCAAGAAGCAGGAGATAGAGATACACAACTTCGCTGGAGAGGGTGTCATCCAGGGAATGCACAACACCGACAAGAGCATCCGCAGTTTTGCACACAGCTGCTTCAAGTTTGCCATCGACACCAAGCAAGACCTGTGGTTTGCCACCAAGGACACCATCTCCAAGACCTACGATGCACAGTTCCGCAAGATTTTCGAGGAGGTGTACGAGAGTGACTACAAGGAGAAGTTCGCCGAGTTGGGCATCGAGTACTTCTATACTCTGATAGACGATGCCGTGGCACGTGTCATCCGCAGCAAGGGTGGATTCATCTGGGCCTGCAAGAACTATGACGGAGACGTGATGAGCGACATGCTGAGCACCGCCTTCGGTTCACTTGCCATGATGACCTCCGTGTTGGTTTCACCCGACGGCAAGTATGAGTACGAGGCAGCCCACGGCACCGTGACACGCCACTACTATCGTTACTTGAAGGGTGAGGACACCTCCACCAACCCGATGGCGACCATCTTTGCATGGAGCGGAGCACTGAGGAAAAGAGGAGAGTTGGATGGCATCAAGGAACTGGAACAGTTTGGTGACCAATTAGAGGCAGCTTGCTTCGACACACTGAACGACGGCATCGCTACCAAAGACCTCGTAGGACTGATGGAGGGCGTGGAAGCCAAGGCTGTCAACTCAGCAGGATTCATCGCCGCCATCCGCGAGAGACTGGAAAAAAGAATGGAAGAGTGAAGAACGAAGAGTGAAGAATCTAATAAGGGTAAAAAGGTAAAAAAGTAAAAAAGTAAAATATAAAAAGGTGAGATTTGCCTCCCGGCACGTCTCACCTTTTGCTTGTCCCCCATGATAAGTCACACAGGGGTTGGCTAAAAATTATTCTAGGAAAATTATAACCATATTACTTTCCCTCATGGAGGGAAGAAAGCGCCTCAGAATAAATTCTGAAGAAATCGTACTTCAAGATCTTACTGATGTGCCAAAGCATAGCAGTGTCAATACTTGCCCTGCCGTAGACCTTGTAAACGTTGGTTCGATGACAGCCGAGCTGCTTAGAGAGCCACACTGAAGTCTTACCTTGTCTTTTGAGTTCCTGTTTTATTCGTTCTCCAATGACTAAGGTATTTTTATTACCATTTTGTGCCATTTTCATAAAGTTAAATAGTTCATAAAGATTACAGTTTGCAAAATTAATTATAAACCATTAAAGTAACGAATAATTTAGTAGCTGATATTTCAACACGGTGAAAATAGCTAACAAAAAGGACATAAAAAAGGCGCATAGTCTATAAGGGATAAGCCCTTACCGACTATGCGCCAACTATTTTGTCCGTCTTTTATGCGACAGGAAGTATCTTTGTTTTTTCTTTTTCCAAAGTCTTACTTGTCACTTTCAGGAGCCTTGTCAATCAAGTCCATAAACTGGTCGAGTTTTGGAGTGATGATAATCTGTGTACGGCGGTTGCGCTGCTTGCCCACCTCGGTATCGTTGGAGGTAAGTGGGTTGTACTCACCACGTCCACCAGCGGTAAGACGCTTGGGGTCAACCCCGAAATGATCCTGCAAGTACTGTACAACAGAGGAAGCGCGCAAGGCAGAGAGATCCCAGTTGTTGCGGATGTTCTTCATCTTCGCACTGGTGGTGCTCACAGGAACATTGTCCGTATTACCCTCTACGAGGACATCATAGTCCTTGTAGTCAGTGATGATCTTGGCAATCTTGCTCAGAGTCTCCTGCGCACGGTTGTTCACCTCGTAGCTACCACTCTGGTAGAGCATATTGTCAGCCAACGAGATATAGACCACGCCCTTGAGCACCTGGACATCCACCTCTTTCAATTCGTCCTTGCTGAGTGAGCGAGTCAGGTTGTTGGTGAGCACCATATTGAGTGAGTCGCTCTTGCTCTTCACCTCCACCAAGTGGCGGATGTACTGGTTGCTCTCATTGATCTGGTCAACGAGTTTCTCGATATTGAGGTTGCTCTTGCCAGCATTGGTAAGACTCTTGTCAAGCGCATTCTGCACATTGGCATAGTCAGCCTTCATCTGTGCAAGTTGGTCTTCGAGAGAAGAGACACGAGCCTGCGAAGCAGCCAACTGCTCCTTGGCGGTCTGGTAGTTGCTGGTCAGTTCCTTGTTCTCGTTCTGGCAGTTCTGCAAGTCTTTCTTGCTTGCACAACTGGCAACAAGCAGTGTTGTTGCAATCATGGCAATAGCCATCAATTTAGTCTGTTTCATATCCTTTCTTGTTTTGTTTTTACTGAAGTCGAGGTGCTTTGCACTTGTCCTTCAAGATGTTCATCGGGGAAGTCTGCCTTGCTTATTTCCGCACAGCATGACTCCCACGAAGTGCAAAGTTATAAATATGACGCAGATAAAAGCGATTTGTCAGTTCCATTTATGTTATTTTAACCACAATCGGCACGTTTTCTGCACGTTTTTAACAAAAACAAGGTTCCAGTCACGTATTCAGCCGCTATTTCAGCACCACCTTCTTACCGCCGTGGATATAGACACCGGCACGTGAAGGCTTGCCGTTCAGCTTCATACCGCTGAGCGTATACCATGACTTTCCGCCGTCAGCACTTTCGGTAATGGCAATAGGAGCGATACCCGTAGAGACATACTGATCGGTAACATCGTTGCAGGTGTATTTTCCGCCGGAAGTATTCGTAGTAATCTCAAAGAACTTGGTGCTGTTTCCTGCAGAAAGGTCTACCGTCTGCTTCTTGCCACTACCACTGCCCTGGTCGAAGATAACATTGATGACCTCGTCCTTCTTGGTGATATTGAAGTCCATGTAGTACCATGTATTCCCTCCCACCGTCTTTGTGGCAGTAACGACAGTTCCAGGCCATCCAGCCGTGATAGTTCCCCCACTGTTCCAGGCGTAGAAATACATCACACTGCCCCAGTTGGACACCTTGTCGGCATTGGCATATACCGTGATGGTGTAGGGTTCAAATGCCTTGACTGTATAGTTATAGGTACGCACACCGCTCACTGTCCCGTCGACGAACAAGCCCACCTTCAAGGTGCAAGAGTTATCGATGGCAACCGTCGCACCACTACTTACCTGCTTACTCTTGGCAGTCGGTTCGGTACCGTCAGTGGTATAGACCAATTTGGCATTGTCATTTTGGCTCACCGCAGTCAGCGTGACCTTAAAACCGTCTTCATATTCGCCCGAAGCCTTGTCAGCCCAAGCCGTCTCGGCACTCTTGGCGAGGTAATAGCAGTAGTGGTAACCGTCAAGAATCTTCGTATAGTCAGTGCTTGGAGTATAAGCCTTGGTATTGTTGCCCACCACGGCGACGAGAGAAGCCTTGCTTCCCGTCACCTCGTTGGCATAGCAAGTCTTCTGCGACAGTTTGTTGGCATAGTTGCTCATATTGGTAATACCAGCCAGTTTGCGAGCCTCCACCATACTCTTCAGTTCCTGTTTGTAAGCACGCCAGTGAGGTTGGAAGATACAAGGAGTGCCAGGCATGGCAAGCATATAGGCATTGGCGGCAAGAGTATCTTTGCGAAGAGGGTCCAACGTTTCTGTAGCAGAGCGATACTGCGTGTCATGGTTCTCCACAAACGTCACGGCATACTGGCGATAGTTGGGGTCATGCATCAGATTGTAAATACTGTTGAGCTTCGTCCAGTCGGATGAAGAAGCGACACTACCATTACTTGTACCGTTGATGGCATCGCGCACATTGTAGCGGAATTGGAAGTCGAAGGCACCACTCTTCTTGCCCGCCGTCTTGATCCAGTTCTCGATATTGGCATTGGTGTCCCAGTATTCTCCCACGGAGTATTCTATTCCGGCATAATCATTATAGTCAGCCACATGAGTACCAGAGAAGCCCTTCACCATATCATAGCGGAAGCCCGTATATCCGAGGTCCTCCTTGAGGAACTTCACGTATGCCTTGATGATATTCTGTACATTGGCACTCTTGTGATCCAGGTCGCGGCATCCATCCCAGCCTTCACCCTCGTCGTTGTTCTTACTGAGGCTCACCCCTTCTGTCTTGGCTTGTGTCGCAGTCTTTCCATCGTCATCATTGGCAACGATGTCTGTGCTCTGGAACTGGTAAGTCACACCGCCGTAGGTCTCCTCCGGGAAACTGAACCATCCATCAGTCTGGTGATGGTTGACCACCACGTCGGCAACCGTTCCGATACCATTTGCCTTCAAGGTCTTGATCATAGAGCGGAGCTGTGCCTCCGTTCCGAAGCTGGAGTTATGATTAAAATAAAAATAAGGTGTATAGCCCATCACCTGCGTTGTCTCAAGGCATTTGCCGCTTTGCGGAACCCATATCAGGTCGATGAAGCCTTTCATGTCACCAGCCTGCTGTTCCAGCACGCTCCACTGGGAGTAGTCGTAAGAGTCCCAGGAGAATCCCTGCAGCATCACGCCACCATAGTTGGCAGGCCACCCTTGGGCGCAAACATTCATGGTTGCCAAAAGGGCAACGAGAGTCAAGTAGATTTTCTTCATGTCAGGTTGTTGTTTGATTGTTTGGTTTCTGTACAACAGTCGGATTGTCTCTGTATATCACTTCATAACCACTGTCGCAATACATTGGCAAAGTTACACCTTTATTCTTTCCACCAATACGGGAATTGACACAAAACAAGCAAACAAAGAATGCAAACGTTTGCATGCTAAGGCATAAATAAGTATCAATCTAAGTCTAACAAGCTGTGAGCACTGAGGGATCAAGCTTTGGGCACTGAGGGATCAAGCTTTGGGCAACAAGGGATCAAGCCGTGGGCAACCATTGCCCGAACGTACGGGCACAGAGTGCCCAAACTTTGGAATATTTTTGGGCAATATGTTTAACAACAAGACAATCTATCGTAACCAATAGTATTACGGGAAGATGATAAAGAGGAAAAAATGGGCGACCTTCGAATGAAGAGCCGCCCATTTTTCTATGAGTTTTTTATCAAATCCGTAAAATTTGACCAACTTTCAACCTTGAAGCCTCGGAGGTCTCTTACAGATTTCTTAAACCAATCTATCTTGGAAAGTTCCATAACAGTTTTAACCAATGCAGCCAAATCATCATTGGTAGTCATATATATACTTCCTTGTACCCACTCGAAACCATTTTTCTTTAGAAGTTCTTTGATTTCATAGTAAGCCTTATTATATGGTTCACCATAATGTTTCTGCAAATCAGAAACAACCATATCGAAAGCTAATGCGTACATAGTGCCTCCTTTACTGGTTCAAACAAGTCTTTATAACCGAAGAAAATGTTTCCATCAGCGGTTTTGGCAGAGATGACAACTCCTACGAAAGGATTGTTTTCCACTTCTATCACCTCGCCATGTGTCCAGTCTTTAGCATGAGTTAAGTCTGGAGATATCAAAACCTTATCACCTGTTCTCATATTCTATAAATATTGATTTTTGCTGCAAAGATACATTTTTCCCATGTAACCTCCAAACGATTAGGTGATAAAATGATCATTCAGAGAAAGAAATGGGCGACCTTCGAATGAAGAGCCGCCCATTGACAATGATAATAAATGATGATGGAAGGTATTACTTCTTTATGATCTCACACTTGGCATAGCCGTCAGCCCAAGCATAGAGTTTGATATCGTAAGTGCCAGCTTCAACACTCAGATTGTCACCACCCTGAGTGAGAGCGTCCGTAGTACCACCCCAGTCGATATCCCAACCATCGTTGGCACGGAACTTGATGGTGCCAGCCGACAGTGTGATGTCCTTGATCTCCCAATAGCCAGGCTCTTTTGTCTCGCTATTGTAAGGAACGTAGGTCATGTCTTGGTCGGAATCCCAACCACCCGCAGTGGCATCGCCGACAACACCGATGGTTGTGATGGGAGTCAACGTGTAGGACTTGGCAGACAAGTCGACATCCACCTTATAGTATCCATCGGCCTCTGTCATGGTGATGTTGTCACCGTCCATGGAGAAGAAGGCTGCGCCATAGTTGTTTCCGTCCCAGTTTGGCTCGGAGCAGAACTTGAAGCCATTCTGATTCAAGTACATGTAGCCAGTGAAAGATGTCCCGTTTTCACTGGTAAGATAGTCGATTTGCTGCCAACCGTTTGCGTCACCTGCCATATAGAGGATAGGCTTGCTGATGGTATAGGTGCAGTTGACCATATCGAGGGTGATAATCCAGGTGCCGGCTCCTGCTATGACAGGAGTCTTGACATCGTTCCATTCCAGCATGTTGAATGTGGCCTCGTCACCGTTAACCTGGCAACCATATTGGTATTGGTTGACCAAGTCCCAGTCATCAGTTTCTGAAAAACCTGTGGCTCCGTAGAATTTGAACCAGTTTGATTCTCCAGTTGTAGTAACGGTTGCCGTATAGATGCCGTCGCCCTTGTCTTTCATCATTAAGCCTTTCGAGGGAGTCCATCCCACGTTTGCCAAGTCTCCCAACAAGTAATATCCCTTAGGGTCAATAGCTGGTGTCGGAATAGGAGTCTCGTTCTGTTTCAACGCCCCCTTGATGGCGACGGCAGTCTTTGATTTCGGGTAAACGACCGCCTCTACATCCACACTCAGTTCTCGCTTCTCGCATTTACGAGTTTTGAGCGAAACCATCGCGCATGAGTCCAAAGAGTAGGTTGTGACATAGGCATCGTTTCCTTCCACAACATAGGGTATTATCTGGTTGTTTACCTTGATGGATGTAAATCTCAAAGAGTCAATATCCGCGTTGCTTGTGGCCATAGACACCAACTTGATTTTCTCGGGATTGTTCTCGTCACCCATATTGACATCAACGCCAGAGCCTGCGAATTGGACACCGTAAGCGGCGGCAACAGCTTCTTCCGCATCATTGTGCTGAGGAGCACTCCAGTCGGTGTAGTCTTCGCTGCAGGAAGCTAATCCTGCAGCAATGACAAATGCATATACTATTTTCTTGATCATAATATCTTCGTAATTATTAATGAAATCATTGTGGTTTTGCTATGATACTGAACTCGCCCGTGATGTCGTTGAACATGATGCACCATGTGCCTTCTCCGACGCCAATGTTCTTGCCGCCATTGGTTCCCTTGCCACAGATTGCGATGTCACCGTCGTTTGAGCCAAAGCCCCAGTTGGTGTCCCAGCTGTCTGGTATCTTGAATTTAATCTGCTCTACCTTTCCTGGCTCTACCGTCAGTTCATAGAACCAAACATGATTTTCACCTTCCTTGTTGACCGGTGTCATGCTCTCTCCTGGGGTTGTCCAGTCGTCGAATGAGCCAATGATGCAAATCTGGTTGTAAACGGTAGGAGTGATATCTTGCTTCTCTATAGTGCAAGTATTGTCCTTGGTGTTTACCTTGACAAGATAGTAACCAGCAGGGTCAACCCAAATGTTGCCCTTGTCGTCTCCACCATTCCTGTAAACAGCCTCGTTGGCAGAACCAGTTCCCATGAATCCGAGATCCCAGTTGCCACTTGAGGGAAGGAGTTTCCAACCGTCCGATGTGAAGTAGTTGAGGTATGTCACCTCGCCTTCGCCCGTACTCTTGTCGTAGGTGCAATCGCTGCTGAGGAACATCGGGAATGTGCCTATGCCAGAATTGCTGGCCTTGGGGCTCCATGAGCCATCGCCGATATTGCCACCTACGAGGTACCACATGATAGGCTCTACGTTTGTGACCACTGCATAGTATGGCTTGAAGGCCAATTTCACAGAGTTTGACTCGATTTGATTGAGCCTTTTCGAGCCTTCTGCGATATAGGAAACAACTCTTATGTAAGCCTCTTGGAAACTAGGAGTGTTTTCGGCATTCCATCCAAAGAAGTTGATGAGAGCCTTGTTGATTTCCTCACCAGTAAAAGAGGTGTTGCATAAGGTTGTGGTCTTGTTGAATGCCATGTAGTCTGCAACCTTTGCACCTGTTTCGTCTGCGTCGGCCTCTGTCTTAGAGACGGTAAAGGTGTTTGATGGTGAAAGTTGAACTTCGTATGTGGCGTTTATCGGAGCATTTTCCGCTGTGTATTTGGGTTGCGACCAAGTCAATGCTATGTCCGAAGACCCTTTCAGGTCGACGGTCTCGTTGGCATATGCCGGTGTGTTCAAGACAAACTCTGTAGGCTGCATGAGCGTTGGGTTTGAACCGTTGTCGTCGGTACATGCCGCAAATAAACTGGTGATGCCGACAAGCAGAGCACCTAGTATATATTTATTCTTCATATTGTATTCCTTTATATTCGGTTATACATCATTAGTTGTTACTCTCGTTGTATCCGTCAATCTGGGTCAAGTTCTGGTTGGCCAACACCTCTGATGACGGGAGAGGATATACGTTGTAAATCTTGGAGAAAGAGTTGCCTGCCTCGCTTCCGCCCTTGTACGACCAAGTGTAGCTTGCTTGGTTGCCGCCATACTGGTTGAAGCGGATGAGGTCGGTACGGCGAAGACCTTCGCAGTAGAACTCACGACCACGTTCGTCGAGAACGTCTTCCAAGGTATAGGATGCTTTGGTAGAGGCGTGCGCTCTGTTGCGGAGTGCGTCGATGTATTGCTTGGCCGAGGCTGAGCCTTCGCCATTCAAGTGCATATCAGCTTCCGCTGCGTTCAGATAAGCCTCTGCCACACGGAAGAGGAAGAAATCCGTATCTACATTATAGCTGTCGTGTGGGGTACCATTGTTGGAGTAGTTGTTGTTCCACTTCGTGGTGGTCAGTCCCTGATAGAAACTGCTGTTGTCTCCCAGTTCGATGGTACGCTTGTCAGAGTCAGAGCCCTTTCCCCAGATGAGCGCGCGGTCGTCAATGCCCAAGGCGCGAATCTCAGAGGTTGACTTGTTCAGGAAAATGGTGGGATCCTGGGTGAACTTCTGGAGAAATTCAGGACGAAGGCGCATACCAGACCAGTTGTTGCCGGTGGTACCAGCGGTCTTGTCTGTCACCGTCAACATCTTGTCGTTCCAGTTGGCCGCAATGAAGAAGAGCGAGCCGCCCCATCCCTGGGTCTTGTCGCCATCTTGCAGCAATGGAAGCAATGCCTCGCAGCTTGCACCGTTCGAGCCATTGTCGCCCATGAACAGCAAGTCGTAGGGCTTGTAGCCGTTGGCCTTGGCCTCTGCCGACTCCTTGGTGTCGTCAAAGAGCTTGTAGTCGGAGTTGATGACTTTCTCTGCATACTCCTTGACCTCTTTCCAATAGGGGTTGTTCTGTCCGTCGTTGTTGAGGTATGTTCCTGCATTCAAGTAGAGACGGCTGAGAAGCAACCATGCCGTACCCTTGTCGGCACGTCCGTAGTCGGCGTCAGTATCTGTCTCTGGCTTGGCTGGAAGCATGTCGGCCTCTGCGGCTACCAGTTCGTCCTTGACCCAGTTGAACAAGAATTCGCGTCCCAATTGGAGCAATTCCGCACGTGTGTAGGTCTTGCTTGGGTCGAAGCTCTTGTTGTAGGTGTGTGCCTGCTTGGGACTTTCCGACGAAATGGTTACTACAAATGCCGGGTCGCCAAAGAAGTCGAGCATCAAGAAATAGTTGTAAGCGCGGATAAAGCGTACTTCGGCGAGCATGGTCTTTTCAGACTGAGCTGCGTCTAAAGACATATATTGGTTGCAGAACGTGATGTTGGACATCAAGCGATAGTACAAGAACTTCAAGGTGGCATTGCCTGGAAGGCATTGGTTCTTGCAAACGTCTGTTAGGCCGCCGTCCGACCACCAGCAGATAGCCTCGTCTGTTGACAATTCGTTGAAATTATAGATGTTACGAAGCAAGGTTGACTTACCTGCGTCATCAATGGTAAAGTCTGCTGCACCATCATTGCCCTCCATAATGAGTCCCGCATAACATTTGCTGTACAAACCAACAAGGTCTGCGTTGGCTTCTACGGTAGGATCGATGTTGCCTTTGTCCAAATCCGCCATGCAGGAGCTCAAGCCTGCTGTCAAGAGCAGAGCAGCTGCGGGGACGATTGTTTTTATTTTATTGAGTTTCATATCGAAATCTATTTTAGATTGTTAGAAGTTGAGGTTGAGACCGAGCAAGAAGGTACGCGAGCGTGGATAGATGCTACTTTCCATACCCGATGTTTGCTCTGGGTCAAGCCCTTTATACTTAGTCAGTGTGAAGACATTGGAGCAGGAAACGTAGATGCGTCCTGATATGCCCTTGTAGTTGCCCATTTGCAGGAACTTGTCGAAGTTGTAGCCAAGGGTGATGTTGTCACACTTCAAGAAGCTGGCGTTCTGTACGAAGTAGTCGGTAAGAGGATAGTTGTAGGAAGTCCATCCCAATGCGGTGATGTCCTTGGTGCTATTCTCGTAGTAACCCTTTGAGTTGTACAGTACGGAGGAGTTGGCCTTGCCTTGCTCTATGTTGTTGTAGACATAGTTGCCGAAGCTTGCGCGGAAGTTGGTGCCGAGGTCCCAGTTCTTGTATGAAACCTTGAAGCTGAAGCCTCCCGTCCAAGGTGCTACGATGTTCTTGTAGAAGTACTTGTCGTTCTCGTCTATGACCCCATCGCCATTGCGGTCCACATAGCAGCCCATGATAGGACGGCCTGTCTCATCGTATACCTGCTGATAAACCAGGAAAGAGTTTGCTGGCATACCTACCTTGTGATAGGTGATGGCCTGGTTCTGGCCTACCTGCATACCTGCCTCGATCATGTCGCGACCACCGGCGAGTTCGGTTATCTTGTTCTTGTTGTAGGCAGCGTTGACACTCAATTCTACAAACCAGTCTTTTGTCTGGATAGGACGGCCTGTAACGGCAATCTCCAATCCCTTGTTCTCCAATGAGCCAGCGTTCATCATGAGGGCGTTGTCGAAGTTCTGGCCTGCGGAGATGGTGGTTGTGCTCAGAAGGTCGGTTGTCTTGCGGATATATGCATCTGCATTGATGGTCAACCGCTGGTCGAACATACCAAAGTCAAAGCCTACGTTCCATGTGGTGGTGGTTTCCCAAGTTAAGTCGTCGTTGTAGGCCAATGGGCGGTAGAGAATACCACTGTTGCTTGGGCCGACAGGATAGAGGAAGTGCTGACTTGTGCTCTTCTTGTAGGTAGCCGTATAGTATTCCTTGCCAGTATCTTGTTGACCGGTCTTACCCCATCCCAAGCGCAACTTCAAGTCGCTGATGGCATTGACGTCCTTCAAGAAATTCTCGTCCTTCACACGCCAAGCGAAGGCTGCTGATGGGAAGAAACCCCACTGGTGTCCCTTGGCAAAACGGCTAGAGCCATCATAGCGGGCCGTGAAGGTGAGGAGGTAGCGGTCCAACAGAGTGTAATTGGCACGACCATACCAGCTGACAAGATAAGTCTGTCCCTTCCATTCTGAAGTGTTGCTGGATTTCAAGGTTCCGGCCAAAGCTTCGCCTGTGTCCGATGTTCCCTCGTATGTAGATGGATAGAATGTCTTGTCCCAGCTGTTTCCCCAATACTTCATGTGGCTATACTCGTAACCAGCCATGATGTCGAAGTGATTGGCTTTGTTGAAATCCTTGGTGTACTGGGCATAGGCTGTAGCCAGCAGATTGTACTTCTTCTCCGTGTTCTCACCATCGTTTCCATAATAGAAGCTATAAGTGGAATAGCGGGAGTTGTGGGTGTATTCTCCGCCCGTGGTGTATTCACCAGCGAGGTTCACATGGAGATGAAGATCCTCGAAGCCATGAATCTTATAGTCGGCCTCCAGATTGCCCAAGAGGACATGTGCGCTTTTGTCAAAGCCATAGTTGGCTATTTTCTCTACAGGATTGGACGGAGCGTCGTCATTGCGACCATAAGGGAATGTCGGGTCGTATTCAGACACGCTCTTGGTCCACTGCCAATAGCCACCCCAGTTTTTGAATTGTTCTGCGTCACTTGTTACAGGGCGGGTTGGATCCATGGTCGTGGCTGCGCCGATTGCATCCTGACCACCAGGATTGGTCTTGGCATAAGAGTACTTGGCGTTGGCATTGATGTTCAAATGCTTGTCCAAGAGAGAGGGACTGAGATTAAATCCTGCTGTGACACGCTGATAGTCGGACCCTTTCAAGATACCTTTCTGACTGGTGTAGCCTACGCTGACACGATAGGGCATAGACCATGACTGCTTGTTGATGCCTCCAGTCACGCTGACATTGTGGTCATGGCTGAATGCTGCACGATAAATCTCGTCCTGCCAATCTGTGTCGTATGTGCCAGCTGCATAATTGGGGGTTCCGTCGGCATTATACTCCTTCCACCCCAACCCTTTGTAGGCGGCAGAGCCCTCACCATATTGATTCTTGATGAAGTCGGTATATTCCGCTGCGTTCATCACATCCAGTTTCTTGGCTACGGTGCTGACGGAGAACGTACCGTTGTAAGCAATCTGTGGCTTTTGGCCGCTACGTCCTTTTTTTGTTGTGATGATGATGACCCCATTGGAGCCACGTGAACCATAGATGGCTGTGGCGGAGGCATCCTTCAACACGGTGAAGCTCTCAATATCATTTGGGTTGACGAGCGACAAGGGATTGTTCATACCCTTCGTGTTGTTGTTGTCCATGGGCATACCATCGATGACTATCAATGGATTGTTGCTGGCAGTCAGAGACGCACCGCCACGAATACGAATCTGGGCACCGCCACCAGGCTCGCCAGATGAGGAATTGACATTGACACCAGCTATCTTTCCCTGAATCATGTCCTGTGCAGAGGTGATGATACCATGGTTCTTCTCATCAGGCTTGATGGCCGTCACCGAACCCGTGAGGTCGTTCTTCTTGGCCACACCATAGCCGATCACCACGACCTCGTTCAGGGCCTTGGAGTCGTCCTGGAGGGTGATGTTCATGTTGCTGGCAGCCTTCACGGTCTGCGGAGTCATGCCGAGGTAGGTAAAGGTAAGGTTGGTACCTGGCGCTGCGTCCACGGAGAAGTTGCCGTCCATGTCGGTAATGCCCACTGCCTTACCATTCACAGTGATGGTGGCACCCATGACTGGGTCGCCGGAAGCATCTTTTACTTGTCCCTTGATGGCATTCGACTGCGCAAAGGAACTTGCTGCCAGAAGCAGACCACTTGCAAGGGCCAGCGTTCTGAGAGGCAACTTAAATTTTACCTGCTTCATCATTTTGCTTGATTTTTAGTTAATAGTTATTTTCGTTCTGATATTGTTGTCTGTAGTTAGGTTTGTCTCATTGTATTGACCCCATTCCTCCTGTTTGCACTGATGATGCGTAGCCATGTCTTGAGCACACCAAGGGAGGCCGGTTCACATTATTATATATAAGGGGGCAAAGATTGTCCTGTCGTAATAGAATTTTCTGTGTGCAAAATTAAATTCTTTTGCAATAGCATGTACTTTTTTTTAGTAAATTCCGTTATTTAGATAATGCAAACGATTGCACGTCTTTTTCTTGATTTATATCAACCCCAAAAGAACTGCATATTGCATATTTGTCTAATTTTGCGAACAACTAAGAACCGAAGAAGATATCATGTCCATAACGATGAAAGATATAGCACGCGAACTGGGTGTAAGCATCGCCACAGTGAGCCGTGCACTGAAGGACAGTCCACGCATCAGTGCTGTCCAGAAGGAGCGTATACAAACATTTGCACGCGAGCATAACTTCTGCCCCAACATCATTGGTGCCGCACTGCGCCACAGCAAGGTACAGCCGATGAAGGTGATAGGAGTCATCGTGCCTGAGGTGGTACACTACTACTTCATGTCGGTGCTCTCGGGCATCGAAGAAGAAGCCCGTGCACGTGGCTACCGTGTGATGGTGGCACAAAGCAACGAACGCTACGACAAGGAGGTGGCAATCTGCGAGGACTTCTACAAGAACAAGGTATGCGGCATCATCGTGTCTCAGGCTAAGGACACCAAACAGTATGCCCACTTTCAGCAATTGATGGACAACGGTGTGCCATTGGTGTTCTACGACCGGATTTGCACGGGTGTCAACTGTTCCAGAGTGGTGGTGGACGACTACATGGGAGCCTACACCGCCGTGAGCCATCTCATCGACACGGGG
The DNA here is from genome assembly GCA_963600865.1 of Firmicutes bacterium CAG:103. Lineage (GTDB taxonomy): Bacteria > Bacteroidota > Bacteroidia > Bacteroidales > Bacteroidaceae > Prevotella. The sequence goes on along the minus strand of CAVCDC010000032.1, from coordinate 5,996 downwards.
TGTAAGCGGATAGCCTTCTACGGTTCGCCGATGAACATGGAAATCTCGAAAAACCGCTACAATGGTTATCATGACGCATTGGCAAAGCACGGACTAAAAGAGATGCCCCCCCATATTAGGATTTGTGACAACCGCAGTCAGGCAGAAGCCATCACTCCGGAGATTCTACAGATGGAAGACCGCCCCGATGCCTTCTTCGCCATCAACGACGACACTGCCATAGGCATTCTCTATACCGCCAAGCGCATGGGATTCCGCATACCGGAAGACATCAGCATCTGCGGCTTCACCAACGGCGACCGCGCCAAGGCATGCGACCCTATGCTCACCACCGTAGAACAGCGAGGCGTGGTGGTGGGAGAAGAGGCTGCCAATATCCTCATAGAACAGGTGGAAGGAACCATCCCCATGCACGAGGTAGAGAAGAGGGTCGTGAGAACACGGCTTGTGGTAAGGGGAACCACGAGGTAGATGAGAAATGATAAATTATAGATGATAAATTATAAATGATAAATGAGATAGGAGAAATGATAAATGGAGGGGGCGTCACAAAGGGTGTTGTCTTAACTCCTTAACTCCTTAACTCCTTAACTCCTCCAAAGAATATAAATAAAAAACAATATAACAATGAAACAAAAACCTGATTTAAGTTTTTGGAAGCTTTGGAACCTAAGCTTCGGATTCTTCGGGGTGCAGATTGCCTATGCACTGCAGAGCGCCAACATCTCCCGAATCTTCGCAACGTTAGGAGCCGACCCTCATAGCCTGAGCTACTTTTGGGTACTTCCTCCCCTTATGGGAATCCTCGTGCAACCTATCGTCGGCACGCTGAGTGACAAGACTTGGTGCCGCTTCGGTAGACGTATACCTTATCTGTTTGTTGGAGCGACAGTAGCCGTTCTTGTGATGTGCCTCTTGCCCAATGCCGGTTCGTTGGGACTCGCTGTGAGCGGTGCGATGCTCTTCGGACTGATAGCCCTCATGTTTCTCGACACAAGCATCAACATGGCTATGCAGCCCTTCAAGATGCTCGTAGGCGACATGGTCAACGAGAAGCAGAAGGCGAAGGCTTACTCCATCCAGAGTTTTCTCTGCAACGCCGGTTCTGTGGTAGGTTTCATTTTTCCTTTCTTCTTCACGTTCATAGGTATCAAGAACGTGGCAGACAAAGGCGTAGTGCCCGACTCTGTCATCTGGTCGTTCTATGTCGGAGCGGCAATTCTTATCCTTTGCGTCATCTATACCACGATAAAGGTGAAGGAGTGGAATCCACAGCAGTACGCTGAATATAATGGGAGTGAAGAGAGGAAAAAGCAAGATGATTCTTCTCTCACCACTCATCACTCTTCACCTAACTGGATAACTCTCTTGCGCAATGCCCCTTCCACTTTCTGGAAGGTAGGATTGATACAGTTCTTCTGTTGGGCGGGATTCCTCTATATGTGGAACTATTCCACCGGTGCCATCGCCGAGACAGTATGGAACACGACAGATGTTGCTTCTGCGGAGTTTCAGGAGGCAGGCAACTGGGTGGGCATTCTCTTCGCTGTGCAGGCCGTCGGCAGTGTTGTCTGGGCGGTCGTTCTACCGCAGTTCAAGAATACCAAGGTGGCATACGCCGTTAGCCTCCTCATCGGAGGTGTGGGCTTCGCCTTGATTCCATTCCTGCACGACCAGTACTTGCAGTTTATCCCCTTCCTGATGATTGGTGCCGGTTGGGCTGCCATGTTGGCGATGCCCTTCACCTTCGTCACCAACGCCCTGCAGGGTTATGGACACATGGGAGCTTACTTAGGACTCTTCAACGGCACCATCTGCATTCCTCAGATTGTTGCAGCCATCTGCGGTGGCGGTGTCCTCTCACTCGTCGGTTCGCAGCAGAGCAACATGATGATTGTTGCCGGACTCCTGCTTATATGTGGAGCCTTGTCTGTGAGCATCATCCATGAAAAGAAATAAGAACGGAGAGCGTTTGTGCAACCGATTACGCAAACGCTCCTAAATTTTACACTTTTGCATACCGTCACTTTCAAAAAATTCATTTATCTTTGCATAAACTAACTATACTATTATGATTATCCATTTTGCAATAGACTACAAGACGACATACGGAGAGGAACTCGTCCTCAACGTCCAGACGGACAGTTCTCCTACTGTCTATAAGATGATGACTCTCGACGGAGAGCGGTGGACCTGTAACGTTCACTTGTCAAAAGTATCAGACCGCTACACTTATCACTACAGTGTAGAGCGCAAAGGCGCAAAGGCAAGGGAAGAGTGGCTCATGGTAAAACACCAGTTGGACATCACCGCACAAAAAGCCAACGAATACTTTGTCTATGATACATGGCACAACATGCCTGAGGACTCCTACCTCTACAGTAGTGCTTTCACCGACTGCATCAACCATCAGTTGCCTGCCATTCCCCCAAAGACAGCCTACGACAAGACTGTACGCATTGTGGTGAAAGCCCCTCAACTGCGAAGCGGTGAACGCCTTTCACTTATCGGAGCAGACCCTGTCCTCGGCAACTGGAAGGGCAGCAAACCATACGCCATGACAGAGCACACCTACAACGAGTGGATTGCCGATATTGACGCTGACAGTCTAAGCGACAACCATTTAGAGTTTAAGTTTGTCGTTGTCAACGACAAGAAGGAACTGAAGATGTGGGAGACAGGACTCAACCGAACGATTGACTTGCCCAAGTTGCAGAGTGGAGAGGTTGTGGTGTACGACCTCGGTCAGTCTTTCATAGAGCGTTGGAACAGAAAACTTGCAGGTACTCTTGTCCCCGTTTTCTCACTCAGGAGCAAGAAGAGTGCCGGCGTAGGTGACTTCGGAGACCTGAAGAGCATGATAGACCTCGTGGCAAAAACAGGCCAAAAGGTTTTGCAACTGTTGCCAATCAACGACACTACCATCACCCATACATGGACTGACAGTTATCCCTACAGTTGCATCAGCATCTTTGCCATCCATCCCATGTATGCTGATCTCAATGCCCTGCCAGACCTGAAGGATGCTGAAGCACGCGCCCAGGCTGAAAAGACACGTGAAGAACTGAACAAACTGACGCAGATTGACTATGAAAGAGTAAATGACTTCAAACTCAGTTACCTGCACCAGATATTCACACAGGAAGGCGAGCAGATGATGAAGAGTGCCGACTTCAAGGCATTCTTCGAGGAGGAAGGACATTGGCTCGTACCATACGCACAGTTCTGTAACCTACGTGACAAAAACGGCACTGCCGACTTCACACAATGGCATGACCACAACACATGGGACGAGGCTGAGCGCAAAGAACTCTCCAACCCACGCTGTAAAGCATATAAAGAGGTGGAGTTTGTATACTTCGTACAATATATTCTCCACACACAGATGGTTGCCGCCCATGAGCATGCCAAGGCAAAGAATGTCATCCTGAAGGGAGACATTCCTATTGGCGTAAACCGCCATGGATGCGACGTATGGATGGAACCCAAATACTTCAACCTCAACGGACAGGCTGGGGCACCACCTGACGACTTCTCTGTGAACGGACAGAACTGGGGATTCCCCACCTACAACTGGGAGGAGATGCTGAAGGACGGTTGCCAATGGTGGGTTCGCCGCTTCCAGAACATGTCAAAATACTTTGATGCTTACCGCATAGACCATGTGCTCGGTTTCTTCCGCATCTGGGAGATACCCGTAGATAGTGTACACGGACTGTTGGGGCAGTTTGCTCCTGCCCTCGGCATGACAGCAGAAGAGATTCGGACATACGGATTCAACTTCCAGGAAGACCGTTTCCTCCGTCCCTTCATCACCGACTGGGTATTGGACCGCATATTCCATGAGCGTGCCGACGAGGTAAAGGAGAAATATCTCGACCGCCTGGACGAGGAGCGCTACCAGATGAAACAAGAAGTGGACACACAGCGCAAGGTGGAGAAGCTCTTCCAAGGTGTCACCGATGAGAAAGAACTCTGGTTGCGCGATGGTCTGTATGCACTCATCAGTGATGTGCTCTTCGTTCGCGACCACAATAATCCACATCTCTATCACCCCCGCATTTCAGCGCAGTTGGACTTCATCTACGAGTCGCTCTACGACAATGACAAACAGGCGTTCAACCGTCTCTACAACGACTATTACTACCGACGCAACAACCAGTTCTGGTATCGAGAAGCCATGAAGAAACTGCCCATCCTTGTCCAGGCGACACGTATGATGGTATGTGCAGAAGACCTCGGCATGGTACCAGACTGTGTGCCTTGGGTGATGAACGAACTGAAGATATTGAGTCTTGAACTGCAGAGTATGCCCAAAGACCCAACCGTAAGGTTTGGACACCTGAGCCGCAACCCCTACCGCTCTGTCTGCACCATCTCCAGCCACGACATGCCTACCCTTCGTATGTGGTGGGACGAGAACACAGAGCGCACACAGGAGTACTACAACACGATGCTCCACAGACAGGGGGCTGCCCCCCACCCTCTCCCCGGTTGGCTGGCAAGAGACATCATCTCACGCCATCTCACCTCGCCTTCCATGCTCTGCGTGCTGAGCATACAGGACTGGCTCGCCATCGACGAAAAGCTGCGTCTGCCTGATGCCAATGCAGAACGTATCAACATCCCGGCAAATCCCAAACACTACTGGCGCTATCGTATGCACCTCAACATCGAGGACTTGGCTGCCAACAAGGAGTTTATGGAAAACATGACGGAACTGATTTCGCAGACAGGACGTATTTGATTTTGCTGAAAGCTAAGCCTTGCGAAAGCAGGGCTTAACTTTTTTAGAGACGACATGAGACATAGTGCAAACGTTTGCATCTTGACCCTCAGTATTTTGGATGATAAATGATAGTAGGTTCTTTTCTTTTCACTATCTTTGCACACAGAAAAAACTACTAACAATATGAAGAAACTTAATGCTTTAGTAATGGGTCTTCTGCTCCCCATGTTGGCAGCCGCCCAGACCGTAAAATCGCCCAACGGCAACGTGACGGTGACTTTCTCCCTGAGCGACAAGGGAGAGCCTACCTACGAGATGAGCTACAAGGGCAAGACCGTGTGCAAACCGTCCCACTTAGGACTGGAGTTGGCTAAGGACAAGCATGCCTCCAAGGGGATGGACGAGACCAGTCTGATGGATGGCTTTACCGAGACAGGCAGCAAAACCTCCACCTTCGACGAGACTTGGAAACCCGTGTGGGGAGAGACTGCCACCATCCGCAACCACTACAACGAGATGGAGGTGAACCTCAACCAGGCTTCCTCCAAGCGCAACATCACCATCCGCTTCCGTGTCTATGACTACGGCATGGGCTTGCGCTATGAGTTCCCCCAGCAGGAGACCCTCAATTATTTCGTCATCCAAGAGGAGCATACGCAGTTTGCCATGGCGGGCGACCATACCGCCTACTGGATTCCCGGCGACTACGACACCCAGGAGTATGAGTATCAGATTACTCCCCTGACAGGAATCCGCCCCGTCATCGCCAAGAACCGCGAGGCATACAAGAGCAATTCATCCACCACAGTTTTCTCGGATACCGGCGTTCAGACCTCGCTCCAGATGAAGACCAAGGACGGACTTTACATCAATATCCACGAGGCTGCCTGCCTGGATTATCCCACCATGCACCTCAATCTCGACGAGAAGACCCTGACCTTCGAGTCATGGCTGACTCCCGATGCCGTGGGCAGAAAGGGTTTTATCCAGACACCTTTCAACACCCCTTGGCGCACCGTCTTGGTGAGCGACGATGCCCGAGACATGCTCTCCTGCAAGTTGACATTGAACCTCAACGAACCTTGCAAGATAGAGGACACTTCGTGGATTCACCCCACCAAGTATTGCGGCGTGTGGTGGAACATGATCGTGGGTACCAAGCAGTGGAGCTATACCTACGACTTGCCCTCCGTTCGCCTCGGCGTGACCGACTACAGCAAGTGCAAGCCCCACGGACAGCACGGAGCCACCAACGAGGAAGTAAAAC
>CAVCDC010000031.1:0-26344 GCA_963600865.1 Firmicutes bacterium CAG:103 | reverse complement strand
AACCAGGAATGACAGGACCAGAATCTGTAGTGTTACCATTACACCATATCCCAATGTTTTGCTTTTGCTTCATTCAGCGTTATTGCTGAATTGCGAGTGCAAAGGTACGACTTTTTTCTGAACCGCCAAAACTTTTCGAAGTTTTTTTTCAAAAATCTTCATTTTTCCCTATTTTTTCTTTGTTTTAGGGGAATCTTAAAGACATATACAACTAAAAATGCGGTACTTTTCGACAAGATAGAAACAAGATTTCGATAAGTAATCTTTCCTATCTCTACAAGTTACACAGCCTATCTCTATAAGTTACGCAGCGTAACTATGGCACTTAGGCTTGCCAACTATGGTACTTAGACTTGCTAACTATGGTAGTTACACATCCTATCTCTATAAGTTAGCCTTTTTATCTCTACAAGAATCTCAAAGCCTATCATTCATGAACCAAATGCCACATTTCACGAACTATAGTACGCGCGTACCTTAAAAAATCCGAAAAAACATGAGAATATAACGCTTACTCAAAATTTTGCACTAACTTTGTAGCCACAATAATAATAACATCAACTAAATGAATACAGAAAATCAACTCGTAGAGACCATTAAAGAAGGAATACAGGAAAAGAAAGGCAGCAACATCGTCATAGCCGACCTGCGCCAGATAGACGGTGCCATCGCCAAATATTTCATCATCTGCCAAGGCGGTTCACCCACACAGGTGGAAGCCATCGCACAGTCGGTGGGCGACCTCTGCCGCAAGAACCTGCACGAGAAGCCAGCCAATGTCACAGGACTCGAAAACGACCAGTGGGTGGCAATAGACTACGTCGACGTGATGGTGCACATCTTCCAGCCTGAGGTAAGGCAGTTTTATGACCTCGAACACCTCTGGGCAGACGCAACACTTACGCAAATACCCGACATAGACTAAGAAAAAAGAGACAAGGCGTGTGCCCTTATACCTGTGGCACACCCATCCGTAAAACCAACAATACACGCATTTTTGATGGAACAAGAACAGAGATTCAACAATCAGCAACAGCCCAAAATGCCTAAGTTCAACATGAACTGGCTCTACATCGCCATCCTCGTCGGACTGGTTGTGGCCTTTCTCAATGGCGGCGGCGACATGTTGGGCGGCAGTGCCACCAAGGAAGTCACCTATACACAGTTCAAACAATATGTAGACAAAGGTTACGTACTGAGCGTGGTAGCCAACAAGAACGAAAACAAACTAAGGCTATACATCAACCCCAAGTACACCCGTGACGTATACAAGAAGAGTATGCGCGAACTGGGTCCTTCCCCAACAGTGGAAGTACAGTTTGGCTCCGTCGACGAGGTAGACAAATACCTCAACAGTATGGTGGAAGCCAAGAAGATAAACAGTTACAGCTACAACAACGAGACGGGTAATAGCATCCTCAACATCATCGGGAACCTCTTCCCACTGATCATTTTCTTCGCCTTTATCTGGTGGATGTCCGGACGCATGGGACACGGCTTAGGCGGCGGAGGCATCTTCAGCGTAGGCAAGAGCAAAGCCCGCATGTACGAAAGGGGCAACACGTTGGGCATCACCTTCAAGGATGTCGCAGGACAGGAAGGTGCCAAACAGGAGGTACAGGAGATCGTGGAATTCCTGAAGAACCCACATAAATATACAGACTTAGGAGGAAAGATACCCAAGGGCGCACTGCTCGTAGGTCCTCCGGGAACAGGAAAGACGCTCCTCGCCAAAGCTGTGGCAGGAGAAGCCGGCGTTCCCTTCTTTTCCATGAGCGGTTCAGACTTTGTGGAGATGTTTGTCGGCGTGGGAGCCTCTCGCGTGAGAGACCTCTTCAGACAAGCCAAAGAGAAAGCCCCCTGCATCATCTTCATTGACGAGATAGACGCCGTAGGCCGCGCACGAAGCAAGAACCCATCCATGGGCGGCAACGACGAACGTGAGAATACGCTCAACGCCCTGCTTACGGAGATGGACGGCTTCGGCACCAACAGCGGTGTCATCATCCTCGCCGCCACCAACCGCGTCGACATGCTCGACAGTGCCTTGCTGCGTGCTGGTCGTTTCGACCGTGAGATACACGTAGACCTGCCCGATCTGAACGAGCGAAAGGCTATCTTCCAGGTACACCTCACCCCTATCAAGGTGGACGAGACTGTGGACATCGACCTCTTGGCAAGGCAGACACCAGGATTCTCGGGAGCCGACATTGCCAACGTATGTAACGAGGCTGCGCTCATCGCTGCTCGCCACGACCAGAAGTTGGTGGGGAAGCAGGACTTCCTTGACGCAGTAGACCGCATCGTGGGAGGACTGGAAAAGAAGACCAAGGTGATGACTGCCGACGAGAAGAGGAGCATCGCCCTGCACGAGGCAGGCCACGCCACCATCAGTTGGTTCTGCCAGTACGCCAACCCGCTCATCAAAGTGAGCATCGTACCCCGCGGACAAGCCCTCGGCGCAGCATGGTATCTGCCCGAAGAGCGCCAGATAACCACCAAGGAACAGATGCTCGACGAGATGTGTTCACTCATGGGAGGACGGGCTGCCGAGGAGCTCTTCACCGGTCACATCTCTTCGGGAGCGATGAACGACCTCGAAAGAGCCACCAAGAGCGCCTACGGCATGGTAGCCTACCTCGGTATGAGCAAGACGCTGCCCAACATCTGCTACTATAACAACAACGAATACTCCTTCCAGCGTCCCTACTCCGAGACGACGGCACGCCTCATAGACGAAGAGGTGCTCAAGATGCTCAACGAACAGTACACACGCGCCAAGAACATCCTGATGGAACACAAGGAGGGTCATAACGCCCTGGCAGAACTGCTCATCAAGAAAGAGGTCATCATGGCAGAGGACGTAGAGAAGATATTCGGCAAGCGTCCCTGGATGAGCCGTTCACAGGAAATCATGAACGACGAGCAGCCCAAGATTGACGATGCGGTAAAGGAACTGCCGGAGGTAAAAGCTGCCATAGAAGAACATAACAAAATGCAAGACAATGACGGACAAACAGAAGAATCTAATAGTTAGAACCATCACCGGCGTGCTCTTCGTAGTATGCATGGTGTGCGGTTTTCTCAACCCCAGGGCAATGGTATTCCTCTTTGCCCTTATCACAGGGCTCAGCCTATGGGAGTTTTGTGGACTGGTGAACAACGAGTGTGAAGACGTGACGGTCAACAGGCTCATCTCTACCATCGCCGGTGTCTACTTCTTCTTGGCGGTGGCAGGCTTCCGCATGGGCATCGTGAGCAACTTCATAGCCTTTGTGCCCTACCTGCTCACCATCGTCTATCTCTTTGTCAGCGAACTGTACACGGGCAACAAGAACGCAGTCAGCGACTGGGCCTACACCATGCTCTCGCAGATGTACATCGCACTGCCCTTCTCCATGATCAACGTCCTTGCCTTCGAGTATTCACCCTTCGACGGACAGATACACTACGACTCGCTGCTCCCCCTGAGCATCTTCATCTTCCTGTGGACCAACGACACGGGAGCCTACTGCAGCGGTTCGCTCTTTGGCAAGCACAAGCTCTTCCCCCGCATCAGTCCGGGAAAGAGTTGGGAAGGCAGCATCGGCGGCGGCATCTTTGTCTTGATAGCCGCAGCCATCATCGGTTACATCGCCAACGACGGTGAAGCCCACAGACTCAGCATCATGGGATGGATGGGACTCGGACTGGTCGTTGTCTTCTTCGGAACATGGGGAGACTTGGTGGAGAGCCTTTTCAAGCGCACCTTAGGCGTAAAGGACAGTGGTAACATCCTGCCTGGTCACGGTGGCATGCTCGACCGTTTTGACTCATCACTGATGGCAATACCCGCTGCCGTCATCTATCTGTACACACTGCAGCTGTTCTAAATACTGCAATTATTCTAAGAGAAGTAGTTTGGAGGAGTTAAAGCTATTGTCTTAATTCCTTTAACTCTTTAACTCCTTCACTCCTTTAACTCCTTCACTTCCTTAACTCCTTAGAAATAAACCTAACAAAACTATAACCTGAACAATGAAGAAACTATTGACCTTTATTTTTGCCCTGTTGTGCATGGCACAGCTCCATGCGACAAGTCCGGTGAAGCAGTGGGGGCAACTGCAAGTGAAAGGAAACCAACTGTGCGACCAAGCAGGCAACCCCGTCATCCTGAGAGGCGTGAGCTTAGGCTGGCACAACATCTGGCCACGCTTCTACAATGCGAAAGCTGTGAAATGGCTTGCAGAAGACTGGCACGCCAACATCGTGCGTGCGGCAATGGGCATACAGATAGAAGACAACTATCTGGAGAACCCTTCCTTTGCCGAGGAGTGCATCACGACAGTGGTAGACGCAGCCATCAAAAACGGCATCTATGTCATCATCGACTGGCACGCCCACACCATGCACACCGCAGAAGCCAAGGCTTTCTTCGGCAGGATGGCAGCGAAATACGGCAAATATCCCAATGTCATCTACGAACTCTACAACGAACCGATAGACGACTCGTGGGAGTCGCTCAAGGAGTATGCCAAGACCATCATCGAGGAGATACGCCGCCACGACCCAGACAACATCATTCTCATGGGATGTCCCCATTGGGATCAGGACATCGACCTTGTGGCAAAGAGTCCGATAGAGGGTGTCAGCAATGTCATGTACACGCTTCACTTCTATGCCGCTACGCATAAAGACTATCTTCGCGACAAATTGGAGGTTGCCGTCAAAGGTGGACTGCCCGTATTCGTCTCGGAGTGTGCTGGCATGGAAGCTTCAGGCAACGGTCCTCTTGCCCCAGAGGAATATCAGAAATGGTTGGATGTGATGGAGCGCAACAAGGTGAGTTGGGTCAACTGGTCGGTATCCGACAAGGACGAGACTTGCTCCATGATACTGCCACGTGCCAAAGCAACAGGCAACTGGACTCCCGACCTCATCAAACCCTGGGGGAAGATGGTAAGGGAAGCCCTGAGGAAATACAACTTTTAAAGGTAAAAAAGTAAAAAGGTAAAAGAGTAAAAAGATAAAAAAGTAAAAAGGTAAAAGAGTAAAAAGGTAAAAAAGTAAAAAAGGCGTGCCAAAGCAATCGGCACGCCTTTATTGTTTTCAAAAAAAGTAATTACTCCTTCACCACCTTCATGGTCTTCATTGCCTCCGTCACGTACTTGCTGAAAGGAGGCATCCCTTCTGGTCGCACAAACTTCTCAGCGTTGCCAGCCTTAGCCTTCTCCTCCATTTCCTTCTTGATTGCCTTATAGTCTTCCTTGTTGGCGAAGTCAACACCGAGCACATATCTCTCACTGAAAAGTGTCACGCTCACCTTCGACTTATTGTGCGTCAAACGATACACATCAGCATCATTTTGAAAGGTTGAGAGACTTGGTTTCCCATAAGCAGAATTAAACGATGTCACACTGTAGCCATCGCTCATAGAAACACCAAAAAGCCAAAAATTATACGGTTTATCAACTAAGAGACTGTCCATAACAATGTCTATACGTTTTGCAGCTTCATTTTGCCGAGCAAAATAGGTGGCAAGCTTTGCCCCTTTTCTGTAACGTGTAACTTTTTTGCCATCATTATGCTCATTGTAAAACCTGGCAAAGCTGGTGATATACGCACCATAATTAGGTTTGCCACATTCTGCAAAAGCCTGAATAATTAATTTCTGCCCAGAAAAAGCATCCTCGTTGCGCATTGTTCTCATCGTAAGGCACTGCCCCTTCTTGTAATCACGGCTCTTGTTATCAAAGTATCCGTATCCCACAGTTTCAGACACTTCGCCCACCATACCATTAACGACAGTATATGAACGCGTGTACATCTTCAGACGGATATAGTCATGGTTGTCTCTGTCTACAGCTACTTCCTTCACCTCGTATGCCTTACGGGTAGTCAGTTTGATGGTGCCGTCTGTAATACTGCTCACGTCCAATGTCACAGGATCGTAGTTGATGTGCTGCACGGAGATGGTCTTACAGGTGTCTGCCGCAGAAGGCAACAAACCGTCGGAGTTGGTGATACCCAACACCTTTCCCGTCGCATCGTTGAAAACACTGGCGTAACTCACAGGAAGTCCTGACACGCCATCCACTACTTTCACCTGTGCTGCCGCCAAGAAACAGTTCCCGACGAGGAATGCCAACAAGAGCATTCTCTGCAACACACTTATTCTTTCTCTCTTTTTCATACTTTTCATACTTTTCGTCTTTTTTACCTTTTTACTTTCTTACCTTTTTACTCTTTTACCTTTAAATCGTCCTGCAAGTTCTGCATCTCTTCTATTTTCTGTTGCGCCTCCATTGAGCGTTGTTGAGCCAATCGCAACTGTTCTTCCGTCTGAAGTCGAATCTTCTCCGCCTCAGCCTCGGCACGCCGTTTAGCCTCCTCCGCCTCAGCAAGAGCCTTGAGCCTTGCCCGTTCTGCCGCTTCAGCTGCTGCCTTCGCCCGTTCCTGAGCCAGTCGCAGAAGCTCTTCGCGGTGTTTCAACAGCAGTCTGTGCATGATAGAAGCAGCGTTGTCCGGAGCGACGAGATTGCCCAACGTCTGTCGTACCTCCTGATATTCGGCAAGCATCTTCTCACGTGCAGGCTGTCCAGGCAAGATACTGTAGAGTTCGTTGGCAATGAGATCCACCACAAAGCGGTCAGCCATCATCTCCTTCACCACCTCCTTGTCGGCAATGAGGTTGACGAGGGAAATGAACCTTACCTTGATGACATGATTGAAGGCGAAGCGTATCAGGCGCGGCAGGGGAGTCTCGTAGCACACCACCTGGGGCACATCGAAGAGAGCCGTCTCCAACGTTGCCGTACCGCTCGTCACGAGTGCCGCCGTGGCATGAGTGAGGAGCTGGTATGTCTTGTTCTTCACCATCTTGACAGGTGTACTGGCTATGATTTTCTGATAGTAGGCATCGTCAATGGAAGGAGCGCCCGCAAGTACCATCTGGTAGTCTTCGAAGCGTTCTGCCACCTCTATCATGGCAGGCAAATTGTCCTTGATTTCCTGTAGTCTGCTACCGGCGAGCAGAGCGATGACTGGCTTATGCGCATCCAAGTTGTTCTCGGCGCAAAACTCCACATACGTCTGCCTGTAGGAACTACGGAACTCCCTCACCTCCTGTGCCGTAGGGTTACCCACATAGTGAATGGGGTAATGGTGTTTCTTCTCGAAGAAAGGCACTTCGAAGGGAAGGATGGAAAAGAGTTCGTCGACATCTCGCTTGATGCTCTTGATGCGCCACTCCTTCCATGCCCATATCTTGGGAGAGATATAGTAATAGACAGGGATGGCTGTGTTCTTCTTCAGAAACTTGGCTATGCTGAGGTTAAATCCCGGATAGTCAACCAGTATGACAACATCAGGTTTCCAGCGCACGATATCCTCCTTGCACATTTTCATATTAGCGAAAATCGTGCGCAAGTGAAGCAGTACGGGTACAAAGCCCATGAATGCCAGTTCCTTGTAGTGTTTGACTCGTGTGCCGCCTTCCGCCTGCATCAGGTCGCCTCCGAAGAAGCGGAACTCAGCCTGTTCGTCCACTCTCTTAAGCGAACGCATCAGCCTGCTGGCATGCAAGTCGCCACTCGCCTCCCCTACAATCAGATAATATTTCATTCCCACTTATTTTTTAGCCCGGCAATACTCTGATTTCTCAGATTTTGAAATTCTTAAGCCACTCATAGTCAGTGACATCTATCTTGGTAGGAGTGACAGCAATATACCCATGGTTCAAAGCCCACTGGTCGGTATCGGTAGCCTCCGGTTCGTCATTGCGGTACTCCCCTATCATCCAGTAATAGTCGTATCCGCGCGGATGATGCTCCTTCAGAGTCTCCTTGATCCATGAGCCTTGCGTCATGCGACAAGCCTTGATGCCGAGGAAAGGCGGCTGGGCTGGGAAGTTGACGTTCAGGCAAGTACCCTTGGGCAATCCCTCTTCCAGCACCTTTTTCACGATGGTCAGCACCCCGTCCTTCAGCGAGGAGAGGTCAGCATTCTCATCATAGTTGCAACTGCTGAACGCTATAGACGGGATATACTTCATACACCCCTCCTTGACAACACCCATAGTACCCGAATAATGGTTGTTGACACTGGAGTTGTCGCCGTGGTTGATACCGCTGAGAATCAAGTCGGGACGGCGTCCTGGGAGGAGGCGTTCCAAGGCAAGTTTCACACAGTCAACGGGTGTTCCTGTACAAGACCACACCTCCACATCGTCGCCCATATTGTGACGGCGCTTCAGTCGCAACGGCTCCACACACGAGAAGGCACAGCCGAATCCCGAGCGAGCCGATTCCGGAGCCACCACCAAGAGTTCACACCAGTCTTTCAAGAATCCAACGAGCGTTTTGATGCCATTGGCATGGTATCCGTCGTCATTGGAAATCAATACTAAAGGTTTCTTATTTTCCATAAAAATCGCTTTCTTTTGGTGCAAAAGTACGAAAAAACCTTTAAAGTAACATCTTTCTCGCATAAAATATGTATCTTTGCAACGAAATTGCATTTTTTTGAGAAGAGTTTTATTATTTAGAACGAAAATATGGGAAAAATAATTGCATTAGCCAACCAGAAGGGCGGTGTGGGCAAGACCACCACCACCATCAACCTGGCAGCTTCGTTAGCCACCTTGGAGAAGTCGGTACTTGTCGTTGACGCTGACCCCCAGGCAAACGCCTCCAGCGGTTTGGGCGTAGACATCAAAGAGGTGGACTGTTCACTCTACGAATGCATCATAGACCATGTGGATGTGCGCGACGCCATCTACACGACAGACATAAACGGTCTCGACATCATACCGAGCCATATCGACCTTGTGGGAGCGGAGATAGAGATGCTCAATCTCGACAACCGCGAGAAGGTCATTAAGAACCTGCTTGCCCCCATCCGCGACGAGTACGACTATATCCTCATCGACTGTTCGCCTTCGTTGGGTCTCATCACGGTCAACTCGCTCACGGCTGCCGACAGCGTTATCATTCCCGTACAGTGCGAATATTTCGCCATAGAAGGTATCAGCAAGTTGCTCAATACCATCAAGATCATCAAGAGCAAACTCAACCCGAAACTTGAGATAGAAGGTTTCCTGCTCACGATGTACGACCACAGACTATGCCTTGCCCGTCAGATTTACGACGAGGTGAAGCGCCACTTCCAGGAGTTAGTCTTCAAGACGGTGATTCAGCGCAACGTGAAGCTGAGCGAGAGCCAAAGCCACGGTCTTCCCGTCATCCTCTACGACACCGACTCCAAGGGAGCACAAAACCACTTGTCCTTAGCGAAGGAAATCATCAACAAGAACTCATAGAAGAGAGGGAAGAGTGAAGAGGGAAGAGGGAAGAGGGAAGAATCCAATACCCACAAAGGCTATTGTCCCTTAACTTCTCTAACTTCCCTTAATTTCTATAACTTCCCCCAAATCTTCCAAAAGCAGAAAAAACTATCAAGAAGGAAATGGCAGTACACAAGAAATACAACAACGGAACTAAGAGCAACGCACTCGGACGAGGCCTTGACGCACTCATCTCTACAGAGAGCGTACGCACGCAAGGAAGTAGCACCATCAACGAGATACCCCTCGACCAGATAGAAGCCAACCCAAACCAGCCTCGCCGCGAGTTTGACGAAGAAACCCTTCAGGAACTTGCAGAGAGCATCAAGGCGATAGGCATCATACAGCCCATCACCCTAAGACAGGTGGCAGAGAACCGTTTCCAGATTATCGCCGGCGAGCGCCGCTGGCGCGCCTCACAGTTGGCTGGTCTGAAAGCCGTCCCTGCCTATATCCGCACCATCGACGACGAGAGCGTCATGGAGATGGCCTTGGTGGAGAACATCCAGCGCCAGGATCTGAACGCCATAGAGATAGCCCTCGCCTACGAGCACCTGATGGAAAACAACGGTATGACTCAGGAGAAGATATCAGAGCGCGTGGGCAAGAGCCGCGCCGCCGTAGCCAACTATCTCCGTCTGCTGAAACTTCCTGCACAGGTACAGATGGCACTGCAGAAGAAGGAGATAGACATGGGACACTGCCGCGCCTTGTTGGCACTCGACAGTCCTTCGCTGCAAATCAAACTTTTCCGCGAGATACAGAAGAACGGCTACTCCGTCCGCAAGGTGGAGGAAATGGTACAACAACTGAAGAGCGGCGAAGACATTGACACGACGCGCAAGAACACTGCCGCCAAGGCTCAGGAACCCGAAGAGTTCACCCAACTCAAGACCCGTCTCTCAGAATGTCTCAACACCAAGGTGCAGTTCTCCTGTTCGTCGAAGGGCAAGGGAAAAATAAGCATCCCCTTTGCCAACGAAGAGGAACTGGCACACATCATGAGCGTTTTCGAACAACTAAAGCATTAACATTCCGTGAGGTCTGCATTATCACACATCTATATTACAGCACTTGCCCTTGCTCTCGCAACAACTGCCACTGCGCAGAAGTCTAAGGAGAAAGCCGACATAGAGGTACCTCCCGTCACGTCTGTAGCCGACACTACCACGGTGACGGCCGACGACAGCGTGAAGGTGGTACACATGGACAAGCTCTTCCCCAAGAAGCAGAAACGTGACTGGAGCACATGGCGCCCGGACACCAAACGTGCCATGTGGCTTGCCATTGTACTGCCGGGAGCCGGACAGATATACAACCGCAAATACTGGAAGTTGCCCATCATCTACGGCGGTTTCGTGGGATGCGCCTACGCCATCACCTGGAACAACCAGATGTACCACGACTACTCACAGGCTTACCTCGACATCATGGACAACGACCCGAACACGCAGAGCTACAACCAGTTCCTGCACCTCGGAGCTGTCATCAACAGCACTAACATGGACCGCTACAAGGACATCTTCAAGAAGAGAAAGGACAAATATCGCCGCTGGCGCGACTTAGGTATGTTTGTCATGATAGGTGTCTACGCCTTATCCATCATCGACGCTTACGTGGACGCCTCACTCTCGCAGTTTGACATCTCCGATGACCTCTCCCTGCACATCGAACCGGCGTTCCTCAGCGACCCACGAAGCAGCAATCCCTTCCAGAATGGCGGGCTCGGACTACAGTGCTCGCTAACTTTTTAGAATACATAGAAACGATATATATATAATGAAGAAAATATTTTTAGCAACCGCAGTTCTCTTACTGAGTATTCCGACACAGATTGTCGCACAGACCGACACACAGGATGACAAAGACATCATCACCGTCACCGACCGACAGGGAAACGAAGAAGAGATAGAGGTGCCCATCGGACTGGAAGACAACCTGGACAGTCTGTTGCACCTATACAACACAAAGACTTACATGATGCAAGACACGTCGTGCAACTACCGCGACGTGAACCCCGTCTTCGAAAAGGAAGTATACATAGACAGGCTCAAGCGCCTGCCCACCATCATCGAGATGCCCTACAACGACGTGGTGCAGAAGTTCATCGATCGTTATAGCGGCCGTCTACGCCGTTCTGTAAGCTACATGCTCGGTGCCGGCAACTTCTACATGCCCATCTTTGAACAGGCTTTGGAGGCATACAACCTGCCTCTCGAACTGAAATATCTGCCTGTCATTGAGTCGGCACTCAACCCCAAAGCAGTATCTCGTGTAGGGGCTACAGGTCTGTGGCAGTTTATGTTAGCAACAGGCAAGCGTTACGGACTACAGGTTAATTCCCTCGTCGACGAGCGACGCGACCCCGTGAAGGCATCCTATGCTGCCGCCCACTATCTCAGTGACCTGTACAAGATCTTCGACGACTGGAGTCTCGTCATTGCCGCCTACAACTGCGGTCCCGACAAGGTCAACAAGGCAATACACCGCGCCAAAGGCTCGGCAGACTACTGGAACATCTATCCCTACCTTCCCAAGGAGACACGCGGATATGTACCTGCCTTCATCGCCGCCAACTACATCATGAACTACTACTGCGAGCACAACATCTGCCCCATGGTGACCGAACTGCCCATGAAGACAGACACCGTAGTGGTAAACCGTGACGTGCACTTCGAACAGATAGCACAGGTGCTCAACATCGACGCTGAACACCTGCGCAACCTCAACCCACAATACCGCCGCGACATCGTCAACGGACTCAACAAGCCCATGGCCGTAAGGCTCCCCGCCTCGCTCGTGGGACAGTTCATCGACAAGGAGGACTCCATCTATGCCTACAAGCCCGACGAACTGCTGCTGAAACGCGCCACCGTAGATGTCAACGACGAAGAACCTTCCGTGAGCCGACGCAGCAGCTACAGTAGTAGACGCAGCTACGCCTCGTCACACAGCAAGGGCAAACGCGACAAGAAGGGCAAGAAGAACAAGAAGGGTAAAAAAGAATCCAGCAAGAGCGTCACCATCAAGAATGGCGACACCCTTTCAGAGATAGCACAGCGCAACCATACCACTGTGGCAAAGCTGCGCAAACTCAACAAGATTTCCGGCAACAATATCCGTGCCGGCAAGAAGCTTAAAGTAAAATAACACTTAAGAGGCAACAACCATGGACGAGCAGAACGTGAAAGACTTAGAAAGAGAGCAAGCCGACAACAAACTCATCGGCGACGCATTCCAACACCTCATGGACACCTACCTTGCTTCGCGCCACCGCAAGAAGGCTGATATCGTGACCAAGGCGTTCAACTTTGCCAGACAGGCTCACAAAGGCGTGCGCCGACTGTCGGGCGAACCCTATATCATGCACCCCATTGCCGTGGCTCAGATTGCCTGTGAGGAGATGGGACTCGGCTCTACCAGCATCTGCGCAGCCTTGTTGCACGACGTGGTGGAGGACACCGACTATACCGTAGAGGACATCGCCAACATCTTCGGCGAGAAGGTGGCGCAGATCGTCGACGGACTGACCAAGATCAGCGGCGGCATCTTCGGAGACAAGGCATCAGCACAGGCAGAGAACTTCAAGAAACTGCTGCTCACCATGAGCGACGACATACGTGTCATCCTCATCAAGATATGCGACCGACTACACAACATGCGTACGCTCGCCTCGCAGCCTGCCAACAAACAGTACAAGATAGCCGGAGAGACATTATATATATATGCGCCTCTTGCCAACCGACTCGGACTGAACAAGATCAAGACCGAACTGGAAGACCTCAGCTTCCGTTACGACCATCCGCAGGAGTATGCCAACATAGAGCATAAACTTGCCGACACAGAGGCGCAGCGCGACACCCTTTTCGAACAGTTTACCGCCCCCATACGCAAGGAACTGGACAAGATGGGCATCGACTACAAGATCAAGGCTCGCGTCAAAAACCCCTACTCCATCTGGAACAAGATGCAGAACAAGCATGTCTCCTTCGACGAAATCTACGACATCCTTGCCGTGCGCATCATCTTTACGCCTAAGGTAAGAGCCAACGAGGTGAACGAGTGCTTCAACATCTATGTCGCCATCAGCCAGCTCTACAAGAGTCATCCAGACCGTCTGCGCGACTGGCTCAACCACCCGAAGGCAAACGGCTACCAGGCGCTGCACGTCACACTCATGAGCAAGCAGGGAAGGTGGATAGAGGTACAGATACGCTCCGACCGCATGGACGAAGTGGCTGAAAAGGGATTCGCCGCCCACTGGAAATATAAAGAGGGTGACACGGAGTACACCGAAGATGAGAACGAACTGAACGACTGGCTCAGCACCATCAAGGAGATTCTCGACGACCCGCAGCCCGACGCCATGGACTTCCTCGACGCCATCAAGCTCAACCTCTTCGCCTCCGAGATATTCGTCTTCACGCCCAAGGGCGAGATCAAGACGATGCCCGCCGACTGTACGGCACTCGACTTCGCGTTCCAGATACACACCTTCTTAGGAAGCCACTGCATCGGTGCCAAGGTCAACCACAAACTCGTGCCGCTGAGTCACAAGCTGCAGAGCGGCGACCAGGTGGAGATACTCACCAGCAAGAGCCAGCACGTGCAGCCCTCATGGATCAACTTCGTGAGCACTGCCAAGGCAAAGAGCAAGATACAAGCCATCCTGCGACGCGAGAGTCGCGAGACGCAGAAGAAGGGCGAAGCCATCCTCACAGAATGGCTCAAGAACAACGGCATGGAACTCACCAACTCGTGTGTCGACAAACTCTGCGAATACCACAACATACCCCGACACGACAGTTTCCTCTTTGCCGTAGGCGACCACAGCGTCATCCTTGGTGACAAAGACCTCGACGAGCTGCTTGACAAGAACAAACAGCAAAAACAGTCGTCCAGTTGGCGCAGCTACATCCCCTTCCTCGGCAAGGGAAAGAAGAAAGCCGCTGATGACAGTGCCATAGAGACACAACTTTTCTTCACCGTTGGCAAAGACTTCAACAAGAAGAAACCTATCATCATCACCGACGAGAATATCCGACAGTTCGTATGCCCTGACTGTTGTCACGCCATCCCCGGCGATGACATCATGGGATACATCGATAACAAAAACCGCATAGAGATACACAAGCGCTCCTGTCCTGTAGCCGCAAAACTAAAATCAAGCTTCGGCAACCGCATTGTTGATGCGAAATGGCAGATGAACAAGAGCATCTTCTTCGACGCCACCATAGAGATACAGGGCATCGACCGCAAGGGACTGCTACTCGACGTAAGCCGCATCATCAGCGACCGCCTCGACGTGAACATCCACAAGCTCACCATCAGCAGCGACAATGGCATCTTCGACGGTACCATCGAACTGAAGATTCACGACCGCGACGATGTGCGCCTCATCATGGACCAGCTCAAGACCGTAGACGGTCTGCAGGACGTACAGAGGATACTGTAATGATATTATACATCTGAGAAGTTAGGGAAGTTAAATCCTTTTTAACTCCTTAACTTCTATAATTCCTAAACAAACAAATCTATGAAAAAACTAATCCTTTCCCTCGTGACACTGCTTACCGTACTGCCGCTGACTGCAGCCAACAAGTACGACAACCCCGACACGCTCTTCGTGTCGAGAGACGGCACTTGCGAGTTTCGTAACATCGACGATGCCATTGAGGTATGCCGCGCCTTCATGGACTACCAGAAGGTGATCTTCGTAAAGAAAGGTGTCTACAAGGAGAAACTCATCATCCCCTCCTGGCTCACCAACATCACCATCTGCGGAGAAGACCGTGACAACACCATCATCACCTGGGACGACCACGCCAACATCAAGATGCCCATCGGTGGACTCGACTCCGAGGCTTCCGTCAAGGGCAAGCCCATGGGCACCTTCCGTACCTATACCCTCAAAGTGGAGGGCAACAACATCACACTGAAGAACATCACCATCGAGAACAGTGCTCCACGACTGGGACAAGCTGTAGCGTTGCACACCGAGGGCGACCACATCACGGTGGTCAACTGCCGTCTGTTGGGCAACCAGGACACCGTCTACACGGGCGTGGGAGGCACACGCGTGGCTTTCTACGACTGCTACATAGAGGGTACGACCGACTTCATCTTCGGCCCCTCCACAGCATGGTTTGAGAACTGCGAGATCTATAGCAAAATCAACAGCTACATTACAGCCGCCTCCACCCCAAAGACTGAGAAATATGGTTATGTGTTTCACAAATGCCGCCTCACCGCTGCCCCTGGCGTTGACAAAGTCTACCTCGGCCGTCCCTGGCGTCCGTATGCCTACACGCTCTTCATCGACTGCGAAATGGGTTCGCACATCCGTCCCGAAGGCTGGTTCAACTGGAACAACAAGAACAACGAGGAAACAGCTCGCTACCTGGAATACAACAACCACGGAGCCGGTGCTTCTACCTCTCAGCGCGTAGCTTGGAGCCACCAACTCTCCAAGAAAGAAGCCGCACAAATCACCATCAAGAACGTCTTGGGGGAATAAAAAAGTCAACTTTCATCAAGTCTGACTGCTAAGGTTATCTTTATCAAAAAACGTTCTTTGCTTTAGGAAACATTGCCCACAGTAATGAGTATTTTTACCATAACTGTGGGCATATTTTATCAAAAAACATTATACTTTGTTACTATAGTATAAAAACAAAGTACAAAACAAGTAATGCTTTGATTTTTTACCTATTTTTGCAGAGTACATTCTAAGGAATGCACCTAACGACTAAAACTGAAAAACATGAAAAGCATCATTTTACAATTATTTCAACACATACATTCCATTAACACTATCTATTCTTCGAGGTATTTTCTTTTCAGCAAGGAGACTGTGTGACAAACACTCGCCATGGAAGTGGACTAAAAGAAGATTGAAAGTGTTGACTATCAGACCGCACGAAAGTATTGGAATAAATTAAAGCAACGCCTAAAGGAAGAAGGATTCCAACCGGTGACAAGTTGTCACCAGTTGAAAATGCCCGCTGCCGACGGCAAGATGCGCATGACGGATGTAGCTGACACCGAGCAGCTTTTGCGCATCATTCAGTCTATTCCATCGCCCAAGGCAGAGCCGTTCAAGATGTGGCTGGCTGGGGTGGCGCTGTTCCCCGAACACGGAAGACATGGAAGTTTTTTTTGAGCACTCTTGCTTACTGCGCAAACTCAACATTTCCATTTTCCCAGTTGGAGAAATATTTTTTTCCAGTTGGGAAAATTGTTTTTACCGACTTCTGAATTACAATGCAATGTTACGAAATCGGAACGGGACAGTTGTGCGATAATTGCACCTTTCAGATACCCGAGCTAATCAAATGCCCCATCAGACCGCACTTTTCGTAGTATTTGTTGTCAGAATACATGAAAATGCCTTACGTGAGATGAGCGGCTAATGGCAGAAAAAACATAGGGAGGAGCAGTCCTTACATGTTTTTATAATGCCTTTTAGAGGAAATAATAAGCAAATACTGTAACTTTTCCTGACTTTAGCGTCACTGTAACCGCCTTGACGAAACCTTACAACTACTTGGTTTTCATATAATTAGATGTCGCTATATTTGCTCGTTTGAGGCTTTGGTTACAGTTACAGTTATTTTTTATAGCTACCCCCTTTTTCTTTCTTCCTATTATATTATATATATAACTAATTAATTATTAATAAGTTATAAGTATATAAAGAGGAGACATAGAAGTTGAGGGGGTACTTGTTTTTTTAACTGTAACTGTAACCTGTAACCGCAAGAGGCAGAATGAAGGGTCAGAAGGACAGACTCCTTTGCCTCTAATTTGCCTTTTCCGCCCTCCTGCGTATCGTCTTGTAGAGCCACCAGAAGGCAGGGATGAGGAACATGTCGGCCATTACCCACGCCACGGGGTCACCGAAGCAGACACCAGTCCATGCAAGAGCCGGGACAAGCCATAGGCTCACGCCACATCTCGCTATCATCTCCATCACGCCACTCAGCATCGAGAGGTTACTGTAGCCCAGTCCCTGGATGCTGTAGCGGAGGATGGTGAGTAGTCCGAGACAGGGATAGAAGTAGTTGGCGATGCGCATAAACTGTGCGGCATAGGTCACCACGTCGGCCTCTCCGCTGTCCACGAAGAGCATCATCATACTGTCGGCGAAAGGATAGATGATAAGGAAAGTGGCAACGAAGTATATGAGCATCATCTTGATGGCGGCACGCACACCCTGTCCGATGCGTTCGAGCTTCTGAGCGCCGAGGTTCTGACCACAATAGGTAGCCATTGCCACCCCGATATTCTCAAAGACACAGGTGAAGAGATACTTGATGCGCATGGAGGCGGTGAAGGCGGCAACATAGACCGTCCCGAGAGCATTGTTGGCACTCTGCAGCATGATGAGTCCGATGCCCGTGATGGAAAACTGCAGTCCCATAGGGACACCGTTGTTCAGGAGGATGCTCACCTTCTTGTTGTCAAACCTGCGTTCCTCACCCTGCGGGATGAGCAGTTGGAGATGTCTGCGGATGTACCAGATGCAAAGCCCCACAGAGAAACCCTGCGACAACCATGTGGCGATGCCCGCCCCCTCTACACCCAGTCCAAGACCGAGAATCAGAATGCCGTCGAGGATGATGTTGACGACAGAGGCAGCTATAAGAAAGAAGAAAGGCTGCTTCGAGTTGCCGAGCGCGCGTATCTGTCCCGACAGCAGGTTGTAGGCGATGGTAAAAGGAATCGTGGCAAACTGCAGCATCAAGAAGGTGTAAGCATCGCCGAACACCTCCTCGGGCGTATTGACGAGATGGAGAATCTTGCGGCAGAAGATGCAGGAAAGGAAGGTAATGACGACAGCGATGCAGACAGCGATGCGTATGCTGTTGCTCACGTAGGCACGCATTTTCCCATAGTCCTTGGCACCGAACGCCTGAGCCACAGGGATGGCGAAGCCTGCACACGAGCCATTACAGAAACCCATGATGAGGAACATGATGCTTGCCGAAGCACCCACTGCCGCCAAGGCTCCCACACCAATCCAACGTCCCACGATGGCGGCATCGATGATGAGGTACATCTGCTGGAGGATGTAACCGAGGATGAGGGGTACGGCAAAAGTAATGATGGCTCGCAAAGGCGAGCCAACAGTCATGTCGTGAGTCGACACAGAATTCTTTTCCATGGGTCAGCGAATGATTTTCACCTCTCCGTTCTTAGAGAGTTTGACGATGGATGAAGGCGTATGCGGCTTGTGCTCCTGTCTGCGTGTCCAGCACACATAGTCCACAGCCTCCAGTATCTCAGGCGAGATGTCACGGTAGTTCTGCGCAGCCGGTTCGCCGCTTACGTTGGCACTGGTGCTGACGACTGGTTTCTGAAACCTGTAGCACAGTTGCTTGCTGAAGGGCTCATAGGTGACGCGCATGGCAAGGCTTCCATCCTCCGCCACAAGGTTGGCAGCCACTCCCGTAGCATCGTCGAGGATGACGGTGGTAGGCTTGACGGGCATTGCCGCCTCTATGAAGTCCCATGCCACCTGCGGCACATTACGGAAATAACGAGCCATGCGATTGTCGCTGTCGACAAGGCAGATGAGCGCCTTTGAGTCGTCACGTTTCTTGATTTTGTACACCTTGGCAACAGCCTCGGCATTAGTGGCATCGCAGCCGATGCCCCACACGGTGTCTGTAGGATAGAGTATGACGCCACCTTTGCGCATACACTCCACAGCGTTTCTGATATCTTCTTCTTGTGTCATTTTTTGAGAAATTAAAGGAGTTAAAGGAGTTAAGACAACAGCTTCCTCCTACTATTTGCATACATACGTTTCCACATCGCGCATACCATTGAGGAAATCCTGCGCCGCCATGCGTTTCTTGCCGCTCAGTTGGATGGTGTCCAACAGCAGCCAGGCATCGGCGCACGCCACCATCAGTTTCTTGCCCTCCACACGGAGCGTGCCAGGCATGCTTCCATCGTCTACGGATTTGTCTGTCTTCTGTGTGCGGAACACTTTCAACACCTGTTCTTTTCCGTCCTCCTTTGCGAGCGTCGTCCATGCACCAGGATAGGGAGAGAGACCGCGCACAAAGTCGTACACCCTCTTTGCCGACTGCGAGAAGTCGATGCTGCACGTCTCCTTGAATATCTTCGGAGCATGGTGCAGTTCGCCCTGCGCCGCCACTAATTCGTCTTGCGCCATCGACGGACAGACACCGTCGCCACTGAGAAGGAGGTCGACCGTCTTCAATGCCGTCTGGGCACCGAGTTTCATGAGTCCGTCGTATACATACTCCACGTCGGCATCGTCGGGAACAGGGAATGTCTCCTGCATGATGATGCGTCCCGTGTCGATGTCGTGGTCAAGGAAAAAGGTTGTCACGCCCGTCACGGTCTCACCGTTGATTACCGCCCAATTGATGGGGGCTGCACCACGATACTGTGGGAGCAGGGCCGCATGGACATTGAATGTACCGAAGCGGGGCATCGCCCACACCACCTCGGGGAGCATACGGAAAGCCACCACCACCTGCAGGTCGGCATGGTAGGAGCGCAACTGCTCCACAAAGTCGGGGTCTTTCATCTTGACGGGCTGCAGCACGGGCAATCCCACCGAGAGGGCATACTGCTTCACCTGTGACGGTTGCAGGGTGTCCTGGTGACGTCCCACGGGTTTGTCGGGCTGCGTAACGACAGCCACGACATTATATCCGCCTTCTACGAGGCTCTTCAGGGACTCCACGGCAAACTCGGGAGTTCCCATAAAAACGATTCTAAGATCTTCTTTTTTCATTGGATATTCTTGATTTTTTCGGAAGAGCTAAGGGACAAGTATATATTGACTTAAAGCAATTGAATTCTTCACTCTTCTCTCTTCACTCTTCGTTCTTCGTTCTTCACATTACTCTGCCGACATGTCTGCCACAATCTGCCTATAGACAGAATAGACCTTGGTACGGTTGATGTACCCCACCAAGACACCCTGCACGTCTACAACGGGGAGCTGGGCGGCATCGGTCTTGTCAAACTTAGCCATCACCTCGTCCATCGGTTCGTTCTCTCCCAAGACGGCAGAGGGCTGCAGCATGAGTTGCCTTACCTTGAACCGCTTGTATAGTTCGGTGCGGAAGATGATGTGTCGTATGCGCGTGATGTCTATCAGTCCGAGGAGCACACCGCCGTCGTCGAGCACTGGCAGAAAGTTATTGTTGCTGCGACTTATCTCAGCCACCAATTTTCCCATGGGCAGGTCGGGGCTTACGGAGTGATAGTCTTTCTCTATGAGACTGTGCATGCTCATGAGCGTCAGGGCAGCACGGTCTATATGGTGAGTGAGCAGTTTTCCCTCCCTTGCCAGTCGCAGGGCATAGATGGAGTGGCTCTCAAAGATGCTAATGGTGAGGAACGAGGAGATGCAGACGATCATGAGCGGCATGAAAAGCTGGTATCCGCCCGTGAGTTCGGCTATAAGGAAGATTCCCGTGAGGGGGGCGTGCATCACACCCGTCATCACTCCCGCCATACCGAAGAGCGTGAAGTTCTGCTCTGGGATGTAGATGCCTATCTCGTACTCATTCCACAGTCGCGAGAAGAAGAAGCCCGCAAAGCCTCCGATGAAGAGTGACGGTGCGAACGTTCCGCCGCATCCACCACTGCCGTTGGTTGCCGAGGTGGCAAAGACCTTGGTGAAGGTCACCAGTCCGATGTAGAGTATCAGCAGTTGGTTGTGACCATAGAAGAGGGAGTTGTTCATCACCTGTCCCCAGTCGGCCTCCGTGCGCCCTTTCAGTAAGGTGTTGACGGCAGAATATCCCTCACCGTAGAGTGACGGGAAGAGAAAGATGAGACTGCTGAGGATGATGCCACCGAACATGAGCTTGACATAGGGGTACTGACTCAGTTTGGCAAAAAAACCCTCACACGCCGACATGGCTCGCATGAAGTAGAGGCTCACCAGTCCGCAGAAGATGCCCAAGAGGATGCACGACGGTGTGGTGTCGAGCACCCAGGGGTCGGAGAGCACAAAGTCGAAGAGCGACTTGGAGCCCATGAGGATGTAAGCCGTACACGTGGCTGTGACACAGGAGATGAGGATAGGCAACAGCGAAGCCATGGAGAGGTCCACCATCAGCACTTCGAGCGTGAAGACCAGTCCGGCGATGGGTGCCTTGAAGATGCCGGCGATGGCGGCACTTGCCCCGCATCCCACGAGCAGGATCATCGTCTTCTTGTCCATGCGGAAGAGTTGTCCGAGGTTGCTGCCTATTGCCGACCCCGTGAGCACGATAGGTGCCTCAGCTCCCACACTACCGCCAAAGCCGATGGTGATGCCCGAAGCCACCACCGACGACCAGCAGTTATGTGCCTTCAGCTTGGAGTTCTTGGTGGAGATGGCATAGAGCACGCGCGTGATTCCGTGAGAGATATTGTCGCGTACCACATATTTGATAAAGAGCGACGTGAGGTAGATGCCGACAATAGGGAAGAGCAGGAAAAGCAGGTTGAACGTCTCCTTGGTAAAGCCAGACATGAGCAGCACCTGTATCTCGTGTACGATGCCGTGGAGGAAATAGCCTGCCACCGAGGCAAACAGTCCGATGAAGAACGCCAACACCAAGGTCGCCTGGCGGTCGGAGATATGCTCCTTCTGCCAGTCCACGATGCGTGCCATCCATCCCTTTTCCTTATTGTCTATTATCTCTTCATCCATCTCTCTCTTTACTTTTTTACCCTTTTACGTTTTTACCTTTTTACTGTTAGAATCAGAATTCCGAAGTAAAATGGAACTTGATGTGTTCAAAGTCCTGCTGCGCCATAGACAGCACATAACCCGAGTCGGCGAGGAACACGTCGCGTCCCTCTATGTCCTTTGCCATGTACTGGTACTTGCGCTTCTTGAAGTTTTCGAGTTCCTTGGCGTCGTCGGCCTCTATCCAGCACGCCTTGTGCAGGTGGACGGGTTCCCAACGGCACTTGGCGTTGTATTCGTTCTCCAGACGATACTGGATGACCTCAAACTGCAGCTGACCAACTGTTCCCACGATGCGGCGGCCGTTGAACTGGTTGACGAACAACTGTGCCACACCCTCGTTCATGAGCTGCTCCAGTCCTTTCTGGAACTGCTTGCTCTTCATCGGGTCATCGTTCTCGATGTATTTGAAGAGAAGTGGAGAGAAGGAAGGCAGTCCTCTGAAGTGTATCTGTTCACCTTCCGTCAGCGTGTCGCCAATCTTGAAGATGCCGTTGTCAGGCAGTCCGACGATGTCGCCAGGCCAAGCCTCCTCTATCGTACTCTTGCGCTGCGCCATAAACTGCGTGGGGGAAGAGAAGCGCACTGTCTTGCCCAAGCGCACATGCAGATAGGGCTGGTTTCGCACAAACTTGCCGGAGCATACCTTGCAGAAGGCGATGCACGAACGGTGGTTGGGGTCGATGTTGGCGGTTATCTTGAAGACGAAGCCTGTAAACTTAGGTTCCTTAGGCTCCACCAAGCGTTCTTCTGCCTTGGTGGGCTTGGGCGAAGGAGCAATCTTCACAAAACAGTCGAGGAGCTCCTGCACACCGAAGTTGTTGAGTGCCGAACCGAAGAACACGGGGGCTACTTCGGCAGAGCGGTAGGTCTCCACGTCAAACTCGGGATAGACACCGTCCACTAATTCCAGGTCGTCGCGCAACTGCTGGGCTTCACGTGACCCTACAGTGTCGTCGAGTTCAGAAGAGCTGATGTCCACAGCCACCTTCTCCGTCACGCGTTGCTTGTTGGGCGTAAAGAGGTTGAGCTGCTTCTCATAGATGTTGTACACACCCTTGAAGCGCAGTCCTTGTCCGATAGGCCAACTGAGCGGGCGCACCTTGATCTGCAGTTCCTGTTCCAGTTCGTCGAGCACATCAAAGGGGTCGCGTCCCTCACGGTCCATCTTGTTGATGAAGATGATGACAGGGGTGTTGCGCATACGGCACACCTCCATGAGTTTCCTTGTCTGCGCCTCCACACCCTTGGCGGAGTCTACCACGATGATGGCGGAGTCTACTGCTGTCAGTGTGCGGTAGGTGTCCTCGGCGAAGTCCTGGTGACCCGGGGTGTCGAGGATGTTGACCTTGTAGGGGTCGCCCGTCTCACCGTCGGGCAGGTAGTCAAACTCCATCACAGAGGTGGAGACAGAGATACCACGCTGCTTCTCGATGTCCATCCAGTCGCTGGTTGCCGTCTTGCGTATCTTGTTGCTCTTGACGGCTCCAGCCACCTGTATCTGTCCACCGAAGAGGAGGAATTTCTCTGTCAACGTGGTCTTACCTGCATCAGGGTGTGATATGATGGCAAAAGTTCTTCTTCTTTCTATCTCGTTCATCTATATTTTATCCTTTACAATTTCTTATTTATTATTTAAATTTCTCATTTATCATTTATCACATGTCGTCGTCCTCAAACTTCAGACCTTCCGTGCGATCCTTGATGTAATAGTCGCTGAGCATACCCACGAAGATACTGATTTCCTTCACAGCGCGCTCGGTCTCGGGCGTTATCTCTTTCTTCTGCAGCCTCAGCAGCATCACACCGTAGAGGGCGTCGAGACAAGTCTCTACCTCGTTCACGTCCTTGTCGCCCCTGTTGCGCAGTTCCACGATGAAGGGCAGCACCTTGTAGTACTCGGCACTATAGAAGGGAAACTTACTGCTCTGCAGGAGCATGCCGTGCAGGTCGATGACATCCTTCAGCAGCACGCGGTTGATGTCGAGATGGCCCGTCTCGCGCTTGCCCTCCTCGTTCATCATACGTATGAGGTTGCCAAACCAGTCAATCTCTTCCTTACGCTGCCCGTCGGTGAGGTCGAAACGGCTGATGTAGTTCTTCTTGATAACGGGCAGAGAGCATCCGTAAGCCCTGATGATGTCTTCCACCTGCCACATATAGAGCAGGTATTCGGCGATGCTCTTCTTGCGTAATTCTTTTGCTACAAACATGTCTTTTTACCTATTATTATATAAGCTTAGAAATGGGGCAACTGATAGAGGTTGAACGCTGTCCCTATGAGGGCGATGAGCGAGAAGATGATGACCACGCTGCCTATCACCTTGTTGATGATGAGGATACCGTTGGTGTCAAATTTCCCTCTGATCTTGTCTACCAGCCATGTCAGTCCAAACCACCACAGCAACGCACCGAAGATGATGCTCAGATAACCTACTCCCATCTGCAGCGGCATGTCGGGAACGACAAAGGCAAACTGGGCGTAGGCAGCCATGAAGAGGAACACGATGAGCGGATTGGAGAGGGTCACGAGGAAAGCCGTAAAAGCGTTGTGGAACAGCGTTCCCTGCTTCTTGCCCGAACTCTTGTGCATGTTCTTCATGGGGTTGCTCTTGAAGCAGTATACCCCGAAGACAAGCAACAGAAGTCCACCGAATATCTGGAGGTAGAACTTGTTCTGGGCATTGTTGACAAAATCCATCACAAAACTCATGCCGAGACCTGTAAACAGGGCATATACGATGTCGCTGCACGCAGCACCTATGCCCGTGACAAATCCGTACCAGCGACCCTTGTTGAGCGTGCGCTGAATACAAAGGATACCCACTGGCCCCATGGGCGCAGAGGCTATCACACCTATGACAATACCCTTGAAAATAAAATCAAGGATGTTTATCTCTATGGGAAACGGTATATTCATACAAAGTGCAAAGATACAACTTTTTTGGTCATAACGAATAATTTTTCAGACGAAAAGTTTGTGATATGCTTTTTTTTTCTTAACTTTGCCCATAATATTTACTTCTAACTAATTAAAACATATAGACATGACAGAAAACGCAGTAAAGCCATACGTTATAGGCTTGGACCTTGGCGGAACCAATTCGGTTTTCGGCATCGTTGACGCCCGTGGCGACATCAAGGCTACTACAGCTATCAAGACGCAAGGACACGACACCGCCGAAGACTATGTAGCGGCAGCTGTTAGCGCCTTGCAACCCATCATCGAGACAGTAGGTGGCCTCGAACAGATCAAAGCGATGGGCATCGGTGCTCCTAACGCCAACTATTATTCGGGTACCGTGGAGTATGCCCCTAACTTGACATGGGCGCACTCTTCCGTCGTTCCTTTGGCTAAACTCTTCAGCGATGCTCTCGGCGGCTTGCCCGTAGGCATCACCAACGACGCCAATGCTGCTGCCTTAGGCGAGATGACCTACGGTGTGGCTCACGGTATGAAGAACTTCATCGACATCACCTTGGGTACGGGTGTTGGCTCCGGTATCGTGGCAAACGGACAGATGATCTATGGTAGTGACGGCTTTGCCGGTGAACTGGGTCACGTGGCAATGGTACGCGGTGAGGGCGCACGTCCCTGCAACTGCGGCAGAAAGGGTTGCTTGGAGGCTTACTGCTCGGCTACGGGTGTGGCTCGCACGGCACGCGAATTTTTGGAGACTACCGACGAACCTTCGAGCCTGCGCGAGATGAAACCCGAAGACATCACTTCCTACGAGGTAAGTATGGCTGCCGAAAAGGGCGATGCACTCGCCAAGCGTGTGTACGACTTCACTGGCAAGATGTTGGGTGCGGCTTGTGCCGACTTTGCCAACTTCCTCTCTCCTGAGGCTTTCGTGTTCTTTGGTGGTCTTACCAAGGCTGGCGACTTGCTCATGAAGCCATTGATAGAATCGTACAACGAGAATGTGTTGTACATCTACAAGGGCAAGGCGAAATTCCTCATCTCAGCCCTCAACGGCAGTTCTGCCGCCGTGCTCGGTGCAAGTTCCATTGCATGGGATATGTAAAAGATTATTTCGATTATTCAATACAAAAAACTGTCTCCCTATGACAAAACGTGTTCATAGGGAGACAGTTTTTTGTAAAAGGTAAAAAGGTAAAAAAGTAAAAAGGTAAAAAAGGCTCGCGCCACAAAAGCTATTGTCACTTAACTTCTCTAACTTCCCTTTAACTCCTTAACTCCTTAACTCCTTTAATTTCTCATATTTCTAAATTTCCAACTTCTACGAATGGAAGCTCTCCATAGGGGCTTCACTTCCTGCGCAGTC
>CAVCDC010000030.1:0-27314 GCA_963600865.1 Firmicutes bacterium CAG:103 | reverse complement strand
ACGAACTCGACTTTGTTTTTCCTGAGGGAAACAAGATCTCCATCATAGAGGTGAAGTCGGGAAAAGACTACAAGAAACATTCATCACTTGATATGGCTCAAAGCCTTTTTGCTGACAAGACAAACCGTAGGATAGTTATGAGTGGCAACAATGTGGAAATTGAGGATGGTACGCTATACTTGCCTTTTTATATGACAATGTTCATACGATAACACATCACTCAATGATGTTATCAATATCGGATAAAAACAAACGAAAAAGCCCAAGAAACAGCAATCATAGCGTCGCTTGTTTCTTGGGCTTATTGGTTTGAAGATTGGAAGTTAAGAAGGATTACTTCTCCTTACTTCCGAAATATGAAAAGTCTTCTTACTTCTTCATGAACTTCATGGTCTTGCCGTCGGCGCTCTTGACGATGTAGAGGCCTGGCTTGTTCATGTTGCTCACCTTCTGACCGTTAACGTTGTAAATTGCGTTTACGGTAGTGGTGGTCTTGGCTGTCTCTACCATCTTTACGCCTGTAGGTGTTGCACCGTTGATGGTAAGATAGTAGACATTGGCAT
Source organism: Firmicutes bacterium CAG:103 (assembly GCA_963600865.1). Classification (GTDB taxonomy): domain Bacteria; phylum Bacteroidota; class Bacteroidia; order Bacteroidales; family Bacteroidaceae; genus Prevotella. Next base: position 26,751 of record CAVCDC010000030.1, on the reverse strand, counting down.
CTTTCAGGTCGTTGGACACGATGGTGATGGTCGCCAAAGACGAAGTGGTGCCCTCGTCCTCATCGCTTGAGTCCATCAGACTCTTGCTGACGAAGGCATTGGGACTTGTAGCTTCCACCTCGATGTCGTCAAGGCTTACTTCACCCTTGTATTCCATTTGATAGGTGCCTTCATCGCCGCCTTCAAGTTCTGTACCTCTGAACTTGAGTGATTTGATGTCGCTGTTGTAGACAAGTTCTATATCGTCCACGTAAAGTTGGTCTGGGTTTTCCGCATCGTTGCTTCCTGCTCCAGGAGTAGCATTGGTCGACATGGTTACAAGGATTGCCTTGGGAGTAGCATTGTTCGCCTTGTATGATTCGTAATCGAACGGGATGGAAATTCTCTGCCATACAAAATCATTGCTTTCGATCTCTGCGTTTTTGGCTTTAGCCACCACATTGGTATATGTAGTCTTGGAATCTTCAGGGTCCTGATACTTCGTGCCGTCTGTGATGATGGCACTGATGGTAGCATATTTGCAGTCTTTATACATATTAGAGAGTGTGCCTTGCTTGAACTTCACCCATGCGACAAGAGAGTCTGGTCTGTTGGTCAAGACTGTATAGAATGGATCTCCATTGGCATCAACATCCGTAGAACTCATATCGAGGTATGAATTGTTTTTGGTATTTGACGCTTTAGCCTCCTCTACATTTAATCTTCCTGTCGTAAGGGTACCATTAGCAGGTATGGTAACAAAAAATGAAACAACTCCAGACGTGATTTTTACACTGTGTTTACCTTCTGAACCTGGGCGAACTTCATCCGAAATATATGTGTAGACATTCTTGTTTGAAAATTGGGCTAACTGTTTCTTGCCAGAACAACTCATGAATGAATGCCATGCGTTTGGCTCGTCGCTGGTAAGTTTGTCATAAGTAGCAGTATGGAATGTCTCAAATCCTGAATTGGGGATTTGTCCCATAGAATTCCAGTCGTCACCGAGCTTCACACCGATGTTCATGGGTAGTTTTTGGGACATGTCAATGTTCAGGATGGCATTGAACTTGTCACCTTTCAGCTCGCCTTTCATGTTGATGGGGACGATACCCAACTGTGGGCCAAGCCAAGTTTGGTCTTCATCTATTGCCTTGTCGCCCTCTGTTATTTCGATGTCCTTCTGTGCAGTGAGTACGGTGGTGTTTCCACACACTATGGCTTCCACATCTTCCACGACGATATTGCCGACAGGCATGGCTCCACCCATATCGAAGTTCAAAAGCTTCAGCGTATACTTGCCGTCTGTCTGCTGCTCTACAGATACGGTTACGCCTTCAATTGGATCCATGTCAATTCCTGACAGACTGACAACAAGCGGACAGGTATAGTCCTTTGCCATCATGGATAGGGAAGACACGGCCAATGCCATAAGAGTAAAGATTTTTTTCATCTGTTTCCTTTCTTTTTATTCCTATTATTTGATTTGATATATGATACCTATATTCCCGTATATGGGATAGAGGGTTTGTTCTATGGTCTTGAAGCTATCCTTAAACACGCCGGTGAGTCCCCAGGTGATGCCTGCATACGCTCCCAAGCGATGGGAGAAGTACCAGTCTAAGCCGGCATCAATGCCAAACTGCCACTTGCGCATGTCGTCAGAAAAGTCGTATGTGCCTTGCGAACTCTCGTCGCTACCCAATTCTACTTTAGGACCCGTGGGGTCGTCTTGGCGCAGATAACCGTTGTAAGCATAACCGCTGAATTTCTTGGAGACAAGGTATGAGACGTAGGGACCCAATTTCACGCGCACTTTCTTGCTTACGTCGTAGGTGCCTTGCACGGGGACGGTGAACATCCACTGGTCTACGTCGGTCAGCACATTGCCCGTAAACATACCGGCGAGGCTCTCTTCGCCCTTGCGCATCTCCATGTGGTAGTTCTTCACACGGGCGTCGGTCTTCATGCCCTTGTTCTCAAAGTGCAGCCCAGCCATCACTCCCCAGTGCTTAGGTAGAGCGAAATGAACATCTGCTCCGATGTTGATGTTGGCTTTCAGGGTATATTTCTCCAAACTGCGTATGGAGGCAGGCATGCCGATGGGGGAGGTACCTCCTATACTATATCCGGCACGGGCATATACCTGCAAGTTGTCTGAAAAACTCTCGCTCCATGCTTGCACCGAACAAGCGGTAAGGAGCAATAGGGATAGTATGGTCTTTTTCATGTTTATTCTGCTTTAGCGCAATCAATACTCAGTTCGTCTACCCACAGCGTGCTGCCCACAGCACCCTCAAAAGTGGCACCATCCACACTCGATGAGCAGACGATGGCAAGGTTGTATCCGTAGTTGGCAAGTTTCTCCAAGTCGACGTCCTTGCTGTAGTCGAAGTCGATGCTGAAGAATGTCCAGTTGGGTGTGTCGTCTATGTCCGGCAGTTTGGCAATGGCTACGATATGGCTGTTCGTCAGTACGTCGTTGCCGTTGAGCGTTATCTCGTTGCCATCCTCGTCGTGGTTGTCATAGAATACGGCATAAACCGTTCCGTAGTCCTTGCGGTCAGCCAATGTGTTCATGTCTTTATCTGTGAAGGTGGCCCCACGCTGATACTTGTAATATCCATTGAACTTAGCCGGTTTTACGTTGGTAGGAATACCGAAATGGGTGGATTCCATCGGATGCTGCAGGGCGTTGTCCGTGGAGAAACTTCCAAGGAACAGGTTTCCTGCGGCAATGGGTTTGTGGATTTGTGCCGCTATGCTACCCGTCTTGCAGGTCGTCAGTTTCACGCAAGCACCCTTCACGCCGTTCTCGTCTGGCGATGTGGGATATTTCTCTGGTTTGACAAGGGGGACACCCGAAAGGTTGTAGCCTCCGTTTGCCGTCGCCCAGTTGCCCAACTCATTGCCATTCTCGTCAAGGTCGCTCCATACATAATACTTCTTTGCGGGCTTGTTCGTGTTCAAGTGATAATGCTCAAAGCTGTAGTCGAGGGAGAAACCGACACGCGGCGTTACCGACACGACATACTGCCGTTGCCACGCCTTGTCTTGCGAGGTAACGGTATAGGTGACGGTCTTGCCGTCGGAGAAATCGTGTGTGGAACCGCTTTCGGGCGATATGGTTGCGCCGTCGGTGATGCGGAAGTAGGGTGACAGAGCCGTGAGGTCAGCATTCTTTCTTACTGCAAATCTCACATTGTCTTCGGTGGAAAACACTTTGACAAGCGTGTCTGTGACATTGAAGAACATCTCTGTCGGGTTGTCCGAATGTATATAAGCCTCTGTAATGTCGCACTCGGCATTGAGCGGTTCTTCCTTGAAGCATGACGTCATCGTTAGACTGCAAAGAAGAGTTGCCGCAAGTCCAATATATTTCATAAAATAGCACTCCTGTTAGTAATTGGGTGCAAAGTTACCTTAAAAAGTTGTCTTTGCCAAATATTTTTCTTCTTTCTTCTCTTTTTGTTCTCAAAATGTCAAATCTCTATGTCTTATTTTGTTCTGTATGACAGGTATCTATCATACTCACAGGCGGCAAGCAGAAAGGCTCCCACGCCAAAGTTGGCTTGCGAATTGGCATCCACCGTCTGACCGGGGATGGCACGCTCGCCGATGGGTTGCACATACCCTACCTTTCCGTCTGCCTGGAGAGCGGTCTCCGTGAGGTAAGTCCAGGCGCGGTCGATGGTCTTCTTATAGTCTTTCTTGTTGAGATAGCCATTGTTCACGCCCCAAAGGATGCCGTAGGTGAAGAATGCCGTTCCACTGGTCTCTGGTCCTGGGGCATGGGCTGGGTCTAACATCGAACGGGTCCAGTAACCCTCGGGCTGCTGGATGTCTGCCACTGCCTTAGCCAACTTCTGGAACTTGTCCACGAAGAACGGGTAGTGAGCATACTCTTTAGGCATGTCCTGCAGCACCTTTGCCAATCCTGCGAGTACCCATCCGTCGCCACGTGCCCAGAAATCCTTCTTTCCGTTGGCACTCTTGTGCTGTGGATAGACATACTTGCCGTCGCGGAAGTAGAGATGGGTCTCCTTGTCGAGCATGATCTCGTCGGTGGTGAGGAGGTTGGCGTAGAGCTTGTCGAGGTATTTCTCGTCGCCCGTGAGCCGGTACATCTTGGTCATCACCGGCATCACCATGTAGAGGGCATCGCTCCACCACCAATAGTCGGTAGGCTCGGAGTATGCCTCGTAGTGCATCACCTCCTTGGCTCGTCTCACCATGTACTCCGAAGCCTCGGCGTTGCCCTTCTCCTTTTCTATGTTATAGAGGTCGATATAGGTCTGGAAACAGATCTGCCAGTCGCCGAAAAGCACCCAGTCCTTGCCCTCGCCGTAGGGCTTGTACTTCCACTTGGCGGGGTTTGCCTGTGTGGCACCGCTCCAGTTGTTGAAGTCCGCCCAAGCCAAGGTGTAGTCGAGCATCTTCTGGTCCTTGAGGAGCTTGTACACCTCCATGTTGCCCGTGTGGTAGGCGGCGTTGTCCCAGAAGGCACGTACCTCGGGCTTGTTGTTGGTTTGCCAATAGTGGTTCACCTTGGTGATGAGTTCCACCACTTGCTCATGGGTGTGCTGCTGTGCGCTCATGGGCAATGCCATGGCAGCGCCAAGCAACATCACGATTATCTTCTTGTTCATAAGTCTTGTCTTTATAGGTAACTTCTTGTCATCACGTCATTCTACCATCTGTCCTTAGTGACGATTTCGTCCTTCCACTGATGGTCTTTGGGGAATGGCTTGTTGTTCCATGCCTTCACTTGTGTCCATGGCTGTGCTGCGTCGGTCCAGAAAGGATGGTTGGCTGGCAGTCCGAGGGGCATGAAGGTTAGAGTGGTCATGTAGAGCGAACCGTTGTTCGTGTACCAGTCGGCGACATCCTTCTGGTTTGTTCCGCAGAAGCCGATGGAGAGATACCCTTTCTCGTTGAAGTTGTTCTGCTGGTCGAACATACGGTGTAGCACCTGGGTCAAGGCTGCTCGTACCTGTCCGTTGCTGAGTTCTCCGGGCAGTTTCTGATACCACGCCATCAATGCCAAGGGTTGCATGGTTGCCATGCGGTAGGGGATGCTGCGCCCGAAGACGGGGAAGGTACCTTCGGGAGAAATGAGTCTTTCGAGGATGATGCTGTACTTCTGACAACGTTTCAGTTCACGGTCGTAGTATTGCTGATAGTCGAGGCGTGTTATCGCCTTGGCGTCTGTCATCGCCTGGAGCGTCTCCAGGTACATGGGGTGGAACACATAACTGCTGTAATAGTCGAAGGCGAACACAGGACCGTCGGAATACCAACCGTCGCCCACATACCATTCCTCCATCTTGCGGCAAGTGGAGTTGACGCGATACTGGTCGTAGTTGCCTCTTGCCTTCGCCATAAAACTCTCGATGGTGGAGGAGAAGAGGAGCCAGTTGGTATATGGCGGGTCTATGCTGCGGAGCTTGCTGAACTCCGTTAGGTAACGCTTCTTGGTCACCTCGTCCAAGGGCTTCCAGAAGGTGTCGTAAGCACGTAGGAAACTCTCGGCGATGTAGGCGGCATCCACTAAGTTCTGTCCTGAGGAACCCCAGCAGAGATAGTCGGGACTTTGTGGGTCTACGGCATTCTTGTATGCTGCCAACGCCCACTCTCTGAGTTGCTTGCGCTGCATCCCTTCTGCCGTCTCATCATCTGGCAGGGTGAGCCAAGGGGCGATGCCTGCCATCAGTCTGCCGAAGGTCTCCATATACACTACGTTCTTGTTGCGGTTGTCAAAACTCGGACTGAACTCCGTTTGCATGTTCTTCTGCAACTCGCCCTTTGCCATGTTCTCTAAGACGGGCTGCGCCATCTTGTAGGCAAGGGTGCACCAATATTGGCGGTCGCTCTGTTGAACACTCTTCTTCTTGGCAGCATGGATGCCCACAAATGGGACTACTGCCAAGAGTACTGTCATCATGAAGGTTTTTAATGTATTATTCATAGATTGTTGTTGGTTTTACACTTTTAAATTGCAAATATAATCATAATAGTTAGAAACGAGCAGAACTACCGTGTTTTTTATTGTTTTTTTGATGTTGACATGCTATTCTGCCAGGAAATAGCCCCATGCAAGTGTCAGTCGTTGCTTCCAACTTTCATATAAATACGCTCGCTATTTTGCGCGAAATGATATTTTTACCCCACTTCCAGCAAAATAGTGATTCGTTATTTTGCGCGAAATGATATTTTTAGTATCTTTGCAGCGAAATAACGATATGTTTATGGCACAAGAGATTATCGGAAGAGAGCAAGAAATCAAAGAGATAGAAGCTCTATATCAAGCAAATAAACCTGTATTTGCAGTAGTTTACGGTAGAAGAAGGGTCGGCAAGACTTTTCTGGTAAGAGAACTGTTGGGGGAGAAATTCACCTTCTACCACACTGGTCTCTCTCCTTATGAGCTACAAGGCATGAAATTGAAAGAACAGCAACTTAGCAATTTCTATACCTCGCTCATCAAGTATGGTAGCGACATCAATCATATTCCAGTCGACTGGTTGGAAGCATTCAATGCGCTCATTTCTCTTTTGGAGAAACAAGACACCGGCAAGCGACAAGTGGTATTCATCGATGAACTTCCATGGATGGACACCCCCCGTTCAGGCTTCATTACCGCCTTGGAACACTTTTGGAATGGATGGGGAGCTGGCAGAGAGAACCTCATGCTCATTGTCTGCGGCTCTGCCACCTCTTGGATTTCCGATAAGCTGCTCAACAACAAGGGAGGACTTTTCGACCGAACAACAGATGAAATCAAACTCCGCCCCTTTACTTTAGGCGAATGTGAGAAATATTATCGAGCCAACGACATCGTGATGTCAAAGTTTGACCAAATTCAGTGCTACATGGCTACTGGCGGAATACCTTATTATATATCTATGCTTCAAAAGGGAAAGAGCCTTGCACAGAACATAGACCGGCTCTTCTTCGAGTCAAATGCCAAACTCAAGTTAGAGTTCGACCGTCTCTACTCTTCCCTCTTTACAAATGCAGAAGATTGCAAGAAGATTGTGCGATTGTTGGCACAGAAACAACAAGGATACACAAGAAAAGAAATAAAAGAACTGACAAAACTTGCTGATGGCGGTGGCCTTTCTACGACCCTGAAGACTTTGGAAGTGAGCGACTTCATTACTTCATACGTAAAATATGATTATCCAAAGAGAGAGATTTACTATCGTCTTACTGACTTCTACAGTAAGTTTTACCTCTCTTTCATTGATGGCAAGAAGACCACCAACCCCAGTTTCTGGCAGGACAATCTGCTGACACCATCACTTACCGCATGGCGAGGTTTCACCTTCGAATCCCTTTGCGTCTACCATTTGCCACAAATCAAACAGGCACTTGGTATCAGCGGAGTACAAACAGAATCAAGCCCCTGGAAGAGCCGAAAGGAAAAAGACGGAGCACAGATAGATTTGGTCATCGAGCGAGCCGACCATATCTGCAACATTTGCGAGATGAAGTTCTGTGAAGATGACTTCTCTATCAATGCCAGTTATGATAAGAACTTACGCCATAAGCTTAGCACTTTCCAGGAAGAGACCAAATGCAAAAACGCTCTCCACCTGACACTCATCACGACATACGGCTTAAAATTCAATGAGTATGCAGGAAGGATTCAGAAAGTCATCACGATGGACGACTTGTTCCTTTAATGCGAAATAGGGATGCACCCGTCATAAGTGCATCCCTATTTGATGTAATTACTTATCCAACAAGCTCAAGCTCTGGATGAACCAGACATTCATCTCGTTGGCTCCACGATGGTTCCAAGCATAGTAAGGAATCAGGGTCAAAACATCATTCTTGACAGACACGCCATTGGCTCCCTCCTCCAAGATCTGGGCATCGGTCTTGATTGCCTTTACCGTAAAGGCAGGAGCGCCCTTGGTCTCGGTGTTCTGGATGCTGTAGCTTTCTACGAGAGAGAATGTGGGCTTCTTGGCCATCACGGCACGGAGAACTGGTTCGTTGCCGTTGTCCACAGCCTCGGCGCAATACACCAACGGACCACGCTCCACTGCTACCTTGCCCTTGTCGTCAGCTACCTTTTCGTTGGCTACGACGGTGCGGACGGGCATATCGAAGTGGATGCGGATGACATCGCCCTTCTTGATGTTCTGCACAGGTAGATAACCCTTGTTGCTGTCGAGGTCTGCCTCTACAGCCTTGCCATTCACGGTCACGCTATAGGCTGGCTTCTCTGCGTCGCTATATTTGTAGAGGTCAGTTGGCACCACCTGGTTGCGAACCCATCCGGGGATGCGAACCAAGAGGTTGGCGTTCTTCACGCCGCTCTTCTTCACCGTTATCTTGATATCGCCGTCCCAAGGATACTCGGTGGTCTCTTCCAACACCACGTCCTTGCCCTGCACCTTGATGGTGGAGGTGTTGCCGGCGAAGAGGTTCACGTAGATGTTGTTGTCCTTCACACCATAGAGATAACCGGGGAGGGACGGGATGAAACGGCTCAGGTTGCTGGGACAGCAAGCACAACCGAACCATGGTTGACGGGTGGTGGTGCCGTCGGCATTAAACTTATACTTGCCGTCGCTCGACAAGGGGTTGGGATAGAAGAAGCGACCGCCGTCCATGCTCATGCCCGAGATGACACCATTATATAAGGTACGCTCCAAGCAGTCGATGTACTTGCTCTCGCCGTGGAGTAGGAACATGCGCTCGTTGAGATAAACCTGGGCGATGGCGGCGCATGTCTCGTTGTAGGCTGTCATGTTGGGCAACTCATAGTCGGCACCGAATGCCTCGCCGAAGTGACGCGCTCCCACACCGCCAGTGAGATAATACTTCTTGCTGACGATGTTGTTCCAGATACGGTCAATGGTCTTGATGTAGTCTGAGTCCTGTGTCAAGGCTGCCACATCGGCGATGCCGGCATACATATATCCAGCGCGCACGGCATGTCCCCAAGCCTCGTTCTGCTTCAGGATGGGTTTGTCGCTCTGTGAGTAAATATCGTGGATGGAAGTCGTGCCACGGGCATCGAGGAAATACTTGGCTTGGTCGAGATACTTTTTCTCTCCCGTCAAGGTATAGAGACGAGCCAATGCCATCTCTGCTATCTGGTGTCCAGGCACCACACGATGCTGACCGGCATTAGGACCCACCTCCTTGATCACGCAGTCGGCATAACGCTTGGCGATATCAAGGAACTTGGTGCTGCCCGTAGCCTGATAGTGGGCACAGGCGGCATCCACCATGTGTCCGAGGTTGTATAGTTCGTGGCTCAATACCTCCACCTTGCTCCATCGGGTGTCGCCCGACCATCCCTGTGGATGCTTGGGGTTGATGGTGCGGGCGGTATAGAGATAGCCGTCAGGCTCCTGCGCAGCACCCACCACGTTGAGCACACTGTCGATATACGCCTTCATCTTCTTGTCGGGATAGGTCTGGAGGATGTAGCTGGCGCCCTCGATGGTCTTGTATACATCGGTGTCGTCGAAGGGGAAGCCCATAAACTTGCTCACGTCCCACTCCCTGGTGTTCAGTCCCTCGTGTCCGGGATGCTGCAAGGTATATGCCGCCATCTCGAAGTTCTTGTAGCGGTGCTCGCTCTCGCACTTGCTGAAGGCCAAGGGAACGGTCACCTCTCGGGCGGCCTTCAGTCGGGCACCCCAGAAGGTGTTGGGAGAAATTTTTACACTCGTGAAGGGAACTTGTGTGAATGGATAGCCATTGCTTAGTGTCTTCACGTTTTTCTGCGCCATCGTGGGCATCGCCAGGGTGGCGGAAAGGATTACTGCTGAAACGAGTCTTTTCATCGTCGAATAGGTTGTGTGGTAAATTGTTTATATTGTTAAGTATTTTCTATGACGTGTTACTTCTCGGCTGTAGTCATGCTGTCTGTTGCCGTGCCTTCTGCTCCCATTTCCGGAAAACTCCAGCGTATGCCGCCCGTCTTGCCGCAGATATAGTCGCAGGGCTGCATGTCGGGGCGTATGAGGTGGCAGAGCATGAGCGGTTCGTTTGCCACAAACTGTTCGCAGTGGAAACTGTCGCCAGCTTTCAACTTGCTGTTGGTGGCTTCGAGGATGGTGAACTTGTTGTCTCCCTTGTATGCCAACAGGATAACGCGGTCGGGCAACCAGGTGAGTCTTACTTTCTCGCCTGTCTCCAATGACTTGCTGAAGAGTTTCTTGCTGACGAGGAAGTGGCTCGATGGGGAGTCGTTTTTCTCGTCGAGGAAATCTTCCCAACCGCTGTAGCCCACCATGCGCGAGAGCATGTCGAGCGAGTGCTGGCTGAACTTGCTGGAGGTGATGGTATATCCCCATATCCTCTTGAGGGTAGAGATGGATATCTTCTCGTTTACAACTCCTTCCACTTGATGGGAGAGGTAGCAGAAGTCGCGTGGCGACAGCATCTTTTTCTCTACGACCTTTTCTATCTGGTTCTTGAGGCGTTCAATGTCGTTTTGTGTATATGTTCTCATGTGTGATGTATGTTATTGGGTGACGGGGATTACATAATAGGCTCGGTCTATGTCGAAGTCGAGTATCCACTGGTCGAGGACGATACCGTCGTCAACGGCTTTGACCTCTATGGTATGACTTCCCTTTCCGAGGGTGGTGTAGATGCTCTTGCGCGTCTGTCCTCTCCAGATGTCCATGCTCCATGCCTTGTGCCCATAGGTGTCCTTCATGGAGATGATGACTGGTTCCTGACGGTCGATGGTTATGCTGATGCGCTTTTCTCCTTCCGCCTTGCTGTAGTCGGGCAGACTGGCGAGGGTGAGGCGTGCATCTCCTTCGAGGGTGGTGTCAAACTGATAGCGCAGACTCGCTCCTCGTGGCAGTGATACGGCTTTCATGCTGTGTCCTGCCAAGGGGATGAGGGTGATGGCGCCGGTGGCATCCTTGTCTTGCGATGTGCTCTTCCCTGTAGACGAAGTGCTCCATTGGTAGGCGTTCTTTGCCACGATGGCTTTCGTCAGGGTGTAGGGCTTCAGGTCTTCCGAGCGGTTGAAGGCTTCTTTCAAGTATTTACCTATCTCTTTGTCCGTCAGCGAACCGGGCAGGGAGGGCATCTGGGCTGAGGGATTGATAGCCTTGAGTTGCTTGTATGCCCTGAGACTCAGTGCTGCGGCTGCCTTCGCCTCGTTGTCGTTGTTGAAGAGTCCGGGGCGTGCTATGTGTCGTGCCTCCTGGGCTTCGAGTTCTTTCTCTGCGGTGAGGGCTGCTGTGAATATGGGCTTGCTGATGAGTTCGCTGTAGGCATTGCGCTTCTCTTGCGGTACACTGCGCTCCAAGGTGTTGACCTTTTGTTTCAGGCAGTCATAGTCATAGAGATAGCGTTCCAGTTCGTTGCCAAACTCGCCGGAGTGGAACTCCCAGTCGCCGTAGGGCATTGTCATATATTTGGTGGGGCGTATATTGGTCAAGCGGTAGTATTCCTTGACAAGGGGGAGTGCCTTCGTGCCCAAAGCATCGCCCAACTGTGTCTTCAACCATGCCGAGAGGTTGACTTCCGCGTCTGTGGCGTTTGCCTTTGCGCCGTTCCATGCTGCGTCCATGAAGAGGGTGAGGTTGTAGGGTGCCGTCTGCGGTTCGTCAACATTGGCGATCCATGCTGTCCCGTTGTCGTCAGACCGTGAGGCGTGCTTTTTGTGCTTGCCTTTCCCGTCTTGCTGGTTGGAGAGATGCTGTAATAGGGTAGGGATGAGGCTCGGTGACATACTCGAAAAAGAAGGCTGCTCGCCCTGCCACAGGATGTCGGCGCCGTCGATGCTCTTCTTGTGTTTCTTATGCTTCTTGCCTGTTGCCTCCAATACCTTGCCGGCATGTCCGATGATGATGTCGAAGCTGTCGGTCACCTCCTTGTCGTATGCCGCGTGTTGCTTGTCGTCATCCTTCCACAGGATGTTGGCATTCAGGCGCAGCATCAGACGGCACAACTTGCTGTTGTTCGCGGGCTTCATCCATTCAGACTGGTTGAGCAACAGACCACGATACTCCACGGCGGGAATCTGCAGACTCTCGTAACCTGTCGGGGTGGAGAGCACGTTGCGCTTGGTGGGGAGCACACCGCAATAGTCTCTCCATGCCGAGATGCCTGCCATGCTTGACAGTCGCATGATGCCGTAGGCTGTTCCCCTGCCGTTGCTGCCCATCACGATGAGCTTGCCCTGGCGCGTCCCTATCCAGTAGGCGTCGGGGTGGGTGATGATGAGATGGATGGGGGTACCCATCTTCTCAAGTGCGGCAAACTCCTTGTTGGTGAGTTCGTCGAGTTGGTAGATTTGTATCGGGGCATTTGCCTTCTCCCTTGCCGGCAGTCCCATGATGTCCATCATGTCGTTGGCGAACATCTGGAGCGCCGTCTTCACCACGGTAGAGGGGTTGTCGTTGATATGATAAGACACTCTTCCGTTGCCATCGTTCCAGTAGATATTGGTAGCTGTTGGCGTGGCAACGGTCTCTTTTTTCTTCTCGGATGCTAAAACACTCAGACCGCCCATGGCGATGAGGGCGGCGGACAATATGATGTTCTTGTATATAGTCATGATGCAAAGATACACATTTCTGACTGTTCTTTGAAATATTTTATGGTTTATTTTGGATATTCGTCTTTTTATTGGTATTTTTGCAATAACATAAAATGCTAAGAAAATGACATTGTATCCAAAACTGATTGAGGAGGCACTGGCAACGGTGACCTATCCCGGTACGAAAAAGAATCTGATAGAGAGTGGCATGCTTGCCGATACGCCTGCCATCAACGGCATGAAGGTGAGGGTGGTGTTGCTCTTTCCGCGTAATACCGACCCTTTCTTGAAGAGTACGGTGAAGGCGGCTGAGGCTGCCATCCATTATCATGTGTCGAAGGACGTGGAGGTGGAGATCGTCACTGAGTTTAAGTCGGCTCCTCGTCCTGAGGTTGGCAAACTACTTCCGCAGGTGAAAAACATCATTGCCGTCAGCTCTGGCAAGGGTGGTGTCGGCAAGAGTACGGTATCAGCCAACCTTGCCATCGCCCTCGCTAAGTTGGGCTATAAGGTGGGACTGCTCGATACGGATATCTTCGGGCCTTCCATGCCCAAGATGTTTGGGGTGGAGGAGGAACGTCCTTACTCCGTTCACAAGGACGGGCGTGACCTCATCGAACCAGTGGAGAAATATGGAGTAAAACTGCTCAGCATCGGTTTCTTTGTCAGTCCTACGACGGCTACGCTGTGGCGTGGCGGTATGGCGTGCTCGGCATTGAAGCAGTTGATAGCTGATGCTGACTGGGGCGACTTGGACTATTTCATCCTTGACACACCTCCGGGGACAAGCGACATCCATCTTACCCTCCTCCAGACGCTCGCCATCACGGGTGCTGTCATCGTGAGTACGCCGCAACAAGTGGCTCTTGCCGATGCGCGCAAGGGTATCGATATGTACCAGAACGACAAGGTCAACGTGCCTATCCTCGGTCTGATAGAGAATATGGCGTATTTCACGCCGGCGGAGTTGCCTGAAAACAAGTATTATATCTTCGGTAAGGAGGGTTGCAAGTCGCTTGCCAAGGAGATGAATGTGCCTCTCTTGGCTCAGATTCCTATCGTGCAGAGTATCTGCGAGGGGGGCGACGATGGTGCTCCTGCTGCCACCAAGGTTGATAGTGTTACGGGACAGGCTTTCCTCAGCTTGGCACAGTCTGTCGTGACCGTCGTCAACAGAAGAAATGCGGAAAAGGCGCCAACAAAGATAGTGGAGGCGAAATAATAAATTATAAATGATAAATAATAAATAACTTAGGGAAGTTAGAGGGAAGTTAAGGGACAATACCATTGCTTTTTGCAAGCAATAAGGCTATTGTCCCTTAACTTCTTGAGCGACCATCGGGAGCAATACTTCCCTTAACGTTCCCAACTTCCCAATTATAATTTATAATTTATCATTTGTCATTTCTCATTTCTCATTTCTCACTAATTCTTCCACTTCGTCTTCTACTTCACTTGCTTCGGCAGGCAGTCCGGCTTTGCGGCGTGCCATCCTTATCTGGTGCCTGTATACGGCGCATGCCAAGAAGAAGTAGACACCAACCTGTATCCATAGGGCACGGAACTCCGTCTCGATGTCGGCAAGGGTTGCGCCCATACTACTGATGCGCAGAAAACCGCGGACACCGAAGGTGGACGGGAACAGCCATGCCACACCTTGCCAGATGCTGGGGATGTTGCTCTGCGGCCAGGAGATACCTGTCATGAACAGCAACGGCACTGAGGTGAAGACCACCAACAGCATCACGTTCTCACGGTAGCGCACCATGCACGACAGGGTGAGGGCAAAGAAGATGCAGGCAAGTATAAACGGTAGCATGAACCCAAGGAAGGTGGTCCATGAGAGCATCGACACGAAACCGAACAACTTGGGTACTACCAACGCTAAGTAGGTGCCTACGACAGCGTATATCATGAAGTAGCACATTCCCTTGCCCATCACGATGCGGAAGATGCCAGCATAGCGGTTGCTTACGGGCACGAGTTCTTTGTTGCGGTTGATCTCCCTCGATGTTCCTGCTGCCATACCGACACCTAAGAGGAGTGTCTGTTGCAGGATGAGCATGAGCACACCGGGCAGGATGGCATTGCCGTAACCGCCTGTGGTGTTGAAGATAGGCACTTCGTCGAAGTCGAGTGGCTTCGTCGTTATCTCGTCGTCGCGGTTGGTGAACCCAGTCGACTGCTTGATCTGTATCCCGGCGTTGATGTGTGATGCCACGGCTTGTGCGGTCTGATAGATAGCCTTGTAGGTGAGCATCAGACTCATGTCGGTATAGACACCTACGTGTGCCTGTTCACCTCTGTTCAACCGTGTGTCGAAGTCTTGCGGAAAATAGAGTATGCCGTGTACTGCCTGGCGCCTTACCAGTTGCTGTGCCTCCTCAAGATTGTTACAGAAGTAGGCGGTCTTGGTGTCGGGGGCTGCGTCGTATTCACGGATAAACTCGCGTGACGAGTGGCTGTGGCTCAGGTCTACGATGGCGGTAGGCACGTCGCGCACCACCTCGTTGTTGTATATCCAGGAGTAGAGTAGGGGATACCCCAATGGCACGAGGATGCAGAACATCAGTACTCCTTCGTCGCGGAATACGTTGCGCATCTCGTGTGCCCAGATGTAGCACATGTCCTTGAAGCCATGGACGATCTTATATAATAAACTATTTCTTAACATAGTGTATTCACATTGCTTGGTAAAGAATACTATTGGATTCTTCGTTCTTCACTCTTCCCTCTTCGTTCTTCACTCTTCACTCTTCCCTCTTCACTCTTCCCTCTCTTACGGCATGTACTTATACACGAGCATCGCCTTCTTGATGTTCCAGATGCTGAGCAGGGGCAAGGCAATGAAGATGATGAGTGCTCCCCAGTGCAGTACGGCATCAGACAGCGGGAATCCGTTGAAGATGTTCATCTGGTAGATCATGTAGTAGTGGCGCAAGGGGAACAACTGTCCGATTGCCTCGATGGGCGAGTCCATGGCAAAGATGGGGTAGGTCGCTCCGCATATAGAGAAACTTACCACTGCCCAGAGGGAGCAGATGCTCATGGACATACGCAGCGATGGCATCAGTCCGTAGGCGAAGATACCGAAGCACTGACACGCCAACACACTCAGCAGTCCCAACAGCATGATGGGGAGTACACCGCCAGGGTGCGGGAATTTCAATACATAATAGATATAGAACTCGAAGGCGTAGAAGATGGTGAGGAAGATAAGGGTCTGCGGCAGCAACTTCCCTGCTATGGCAAGGTAGGGGTTGTTGTCTGCCATGCGCATCCACTCCTTCGCTCTGCCAAACTTCTGTTCTGTTCCGATGGAATAGGGGGTGATGAGGAAGATGAACACCATGATGAGGCCCGGTACCATCACACTCGACAGATAGTAGTTGTAGTTGGCGTACGGGTTGCCTATCATGTGCAGGTCTACTGCTATGGGTTGCAGGAATGTCTTGATCTCATCGCCTGTCTTGCCTAAGGCAGACAACTTCTGCATGCCTACCGCCGCAGAACCGAGTGTCGAGATGGTCTTCAGGTCGCGCATCAGCAACGAACCGGCGGCCAAGGACACACTACTGTAGTAGAACGATATCTTGGGTTGGCGTGATGCCATCATACCGGCTTCTGTTCCCTTGGGAATCAGCAGGAAGGCATAGATGTCGTTGGTCTGTATGGCGTGGCGCGCCTCGTTCATGTTCTCATAGTGGGCAACTACATGGGTGGTCTGGAAGGCGTCAAGCTTGCGTACCAATGCCCTCGATGTGGCGGTGTTGTCCTGGTCCACAATACCTACCGGCATGTCGGTAGGTACGCCTTCCTTCATCAGTGAGGTGAAGAAGATGACGATGAGGATGGGGAATATCACCATGCAGAACACGTACATCGGGTTCTTGCGCATGATGCCACACTCACGTAGCGCTATATGATATAATCGTTTCAAAATTATAAATTACAAATGATAAATTATAAAAACGTGAGGAGTAAAGCATTTGGATTCTTCACTCTTCGTTCTTCACTCTTCGTTCTTCACTCTTCCCTCTTCCCTCTTCTCTTTTTACTTGATTATCAGCGACATTCCGGGGCGCAGTCCGTCCAACTTTGTGACGGGGCGTGCCTTTACCTCGAAGGTCTTGCGGTCGTAGTCGCCGTTGTCCTTCGTTGCCTTCCATGTGGCATAGGAACCTTCGTCCTTGAGGTAGTACACCTTCATCTTGATGTCCTTGCCGAAGGCAGGTACGAAGGCGGTGAACTCACAGCCCTTGTTCAGTCCGGCGAGGCGGTCTTCACGTACGTTGAATGTTCCCCACATGTCGCTCATGATGGAAATGCTCATGATGGGAGAGCCCAAGCCTACGAGTTCGCCTACCTTGGGATAGACGTTGCTTACTTCGCCTTCCACCTGTGCCACCTGTACGGTCTCTTTCAACAGGTCCTTTACGACGTCGACGGCACTCTTCGATGCCTTGGTGTTGCTGGCTGCCACACGCTTCTCCTGTTCGCGGGCACCGCTCTTGGCAAGGTCATACTGACTCTTGGCTGCCTCTACCTGTGCCTCTGTCGCCTTGAAGGCGGCAAAAGCCTCGTCGCGTTTCTGTCCGCTTATCACTCCGTCGTTGTAGAGGTTCTGCATGCGGGTGTATGTCTTCTTGGCTATCTCTGCTGCGGCAATCGCCTGCTGGTAGAGTTGGTAGGCTCCCTGTATCTGTTCCTTGCGGGCACCGGCGTCGGTCAGGTCTTGCAGGGCTGCGGTGGCTTCGTTGGCTGCCTGCAGCACTTTCTCCTGCGACTTCACCTCGGGCACCTCAAGGATGGCGAGGGTGTCGCCTACATGCACGTAGTCACCTTCCTTCACTCTCAGTTCCACTACTCTTCCGGGCAACTTGCATGATACGCGGTATTCTGCTACTTCCACCTCGCCCTGTATGGTCTCGTCTTCGTGTTCGAGGGTGAAGAATCCGATGATACCCACAATGACGACCACTGCGGCGAAGCCTATCAAGGCAAGGAGTATAGCGTTATGTTGTGATTTCTTTGTCATAGTCTCTGATGTTTTTTCTGTTATATATATAAAAGGTGTAATGCTCTCTTGTCAATGCAGGATACCCAATGCCTTGTTCAGACCTACCTCTGTCATCTTGACGTCGATCTCGGCGTCTATCTTCTGGCTCTGTGCCATCTGCCAGGCGGTCTGTGCAGCCATCACGTCGCTCACCTCCATGACTCCTTCCTTGAAGCCTAAGTTGGCGCAGCGCAGGTTTTCCTCGGCGCTCGTGATGTTCTTCTGTGCCATATTGAGTTTCTTGCGGGCTTCCTTTACCTTGAACTGGCTCTGTGCCACCTGCAACTGTATCTTCTCGCGGGTGTCGTCGAGGTTCATCTGGGCGATGTTTGCCGTTGCCTTGGATGCGCGTACCTTGTAGGCGCACTCACCCCAGTTCCAGATGGGTATCTGTACCAGTACACCGACGTTCCATACGCCGGAGAACTTCTTCTGGAATCCGTTGAACACGTTGGGGTTGGAGATCATATAACCGCCCGTCAGTGCCACGTGGGGCAGGAAGGCTGCACGTACCAAGTTGGTGGCTTGCTTGGCGGCATCTACCGTGTTTTGCAGCATGCGAATCTCGGGACGCTGACTTGCGGTGCTGTCTGTCGCTGCCGTCATGGTGCTTGCGCTCTCTGCCAATGTTCCTTCGGTGAGGTTCTCCTTGCCTTCGTCGGCGAGCGTTATCTCTTGGTTCATCGGGATGCCGCAGAGTTGGCAGAGCAACATCTTAGAGAGGGCAAGTCCGTCCTCCACCTGTGTGATCTGCATCTCGGCCTCATTCACCTTCACGTCCACTTTCAGTCCGTCGGCCTTCGTGGCAACGCCTTGCTTGATCATCTTGTGTACGTCGTCGTCGAGTTTCTTCACAAGGTCGCGGAAACTGTTGGCGAGACGCTCTTTCTGTTTCAGCGATACCACCATCCAGTATGCCTGGTCTATGCTGTAGAGGGTCTTCTGTGTCTGCAGATCGAGGTCGTTGGCAGCCATCTCTTCGCCGATGTCCGCTATCTTGTTGGCTGCAACGATGGCACCGCCCATGTAGATGGGTTGTCTCAGCATGATGCTTCCGGCGAAGATGTTACGGGTGTCTGTGCGGAAGGCATCCACGATGTTCTGACCGATGGAGTTGCCCTTCTCTGCCAAGGGTGTCATCCCCTGGTTAAGCATCTGTCCTATCTTCTGGGCTTCGGCGGGTGTTATCTGCCCTTGTGCCGCCATCTGTGTGATGAGGTCGCTTGCCTTGGTTGCCAACCCTGTCGTCGCATTGGTGCCTAAATTGTTGAAGGCGTTCTTCTGGTCGGTTGTCAGAAGGGATATCTCGCGGCTGAACCATTCATATCCGCCCATGGCGTCTACCTTGGGCAGGTAATGGGTCCTTGCCGATTTGCGCAGGTTGTAAGCCACATCCTTTTTGAGCCTGGAGACATTGACCTGCTTGTTGTTGCGTAGTGCCATGGCACGGCAACTGTCGAGGCAGAGGACGGTCTGTCCGTGTGCCGCGGTCAGTGTTCCCAATAGCATGAAAACAGTTACAATCTTTTTCATTATTTGATTAAAATGCTATAATTCAAGGTGCAAAAGTAGATAAATATCTTTAATCCACAAAACAATTCGTCTTAATCATCTATAAGCAAATGAAAAATGCCTTGTTTTGTGGAAAAATAGAACATGCTCCTTGGGGTAATCCTCACGCTATCAGAACTCAATAACGGTTTCTCCGTCCCATGCCGGGTCGAAATCGAAGCCGGTCAGGGTCGCTCCTTCTCCCTCGCTGCTGTCGCTGAAGAGGTTCACCACGCAGGTGGTCTGGTAGTTCTGCTTCACTTCTATGTCCTTCAACTCTTTGGTGGCTATCGTGTCGCCCTTGCCGTCGTAGGCGGTGAGGGTGAGGTGGAGCTTCTTGCCGTCACTGTGTGGGAAGGTATAGAAGTAGTAGTCTCTCTGTGTGGCGCTCGCCGGGCGCACTTCCGTCTGTCTGCTGTTGACGCAGCCATATCCTGTCGTCGCGTCCAACGTACTGCTTCCGCCTGTGTAGTATGCCTTGATGCTCTGGAGGCTGTCGGGGATGCTGTCGTTGACGTGGATGTGTATCAGTGCTGTCTTCCGCTGTGGCGTGATGGTCTCTTCTGTCCCGTCTTCTCCCACGTCGCAGGTGGTGTAGGAGGCGAAGGTGTCGGTACATTTGTTGTTATAGAACTGCACCTTCCCGGGTGTCGAGACGATGGCGTTGCCTTCTCCGTTGTGGGCGACCACTACTACTTGGTAGGTTCCTTTCTCTATGTTGAGACGGATGGTGCCGAAGGTGGCTGCCTCTTTGAGTTGGTTGACGTTCTTGACCTTCGTGCCGTTCATGAACAGGCTGCAGGTGATGCGGGTGAAGGCGTCGCTGTTGGCTCCGCTGACATGGAGGGTGACATTATTGTCGGTGTCTTCTGTGTCGTCAGAACTGTCTGTTTGCTTTCCTTTCGTGGTGCCTTCCTCTGAGGTTTCTTCGGTGCTGTCTTCTTTCGCTGTCTCAAAGGCGTATTTCTGGCACGAGCATAGTGCCATGACGGCAAAGAACAGGATGATGGATGGTGTCTTTTTCATGGGTGTTTTCCTTGGCTAATGTGTTGCTATGTGGGTGACAGTCGGTTGTCGCCACCCGTTCATGTTGCAAAAATACTATTTTTTCTTGCTTGGCGCAAAAAATAATGACTCTTTTTCGTTATTGCTGCTTATTTTTTGTATTTTTGCAGCGAAACACGTAGGTTACAGTGAAATTATGGAAAATACGACGAAAGCTCTGTTCTTCGACATCGATGGCACACTGGTTAGTTTTTGCACGCACATGATACCGCAGAGTACCGTGGAGGCTCTCGAACAGGCGAAACGCAACGGGGTGAAGATATACATCTCTACGGGTCGTCCCATCATGATTATCAATAATTTGGGACAGATAGACCATCTCATTGACGGGTATATCACGACCAATGGCGCTCGCTGCTTCGTGGGCGACCACCTTGTGTGCCAGCATGGCATTGACCGCAGGGATGTGGACCGGGTCTTGGCTGATGCCGACCGCAAGGACTATCCTGTCATCGTGGTGGGGGAACGCCACCTTGTGGTGTACCATCCCACGGATGTTGTTCGTGAGATCTTTGTCGATGGCTTGGGTGTGCACAACATCGACTTCTCTGTCAACATGGACTGCCTCGACGGTGAGGAGGTGTTGCAGCTTACTCCTTTCTGCTCCGTGGAACAGGAGGCGCAGCTGATGCCTGCGCTGCACCACTGTACTGCCGGGCGATGGCATCCGGCTTTTGTGGACATCACCTCGGGTGATGCTGACAAGGGGAAGGGACTGCACGCCATGGCTGATTACCTCGGACTGGACATCTCGCAGACGATGGCGTTTGGTGACGGTGGCAACGACATCTCTATCATCCGTGAGGCTGGCATCGGCGTGGCAATGGGCAATGCCCGTGACAACGTGAAGGCAATAGCCGACTATGTGACATCGCATGTTGACGAAGATGGTGTGAAGAATGCACTCCTCCACTTCGGAATCATATAAAGGTAAAAAGGAAAATTATGACAAAACGATTAGGTATGATTGCTGGAGCCTTGTTGATGGCTTCCACAGTGTTTGCTCAGATAGGTGACTTCGAAAAGAAAGACAACGACAAGATGTTGTTCAATCATCTCGACGGGGGTGTCACGTTGGGTACGACGGGTATTGGCGTTGACTTGGCGATGCCTGTAGGTAAGATGGTGCAGGTGCGCACGGGTTTTACGTTCTTCCCGCACTACGAACAGACCATGAGCTTTGGCGTGAAGGTGGGTGATGATGATGACCCGAAGGTGCAGAAGAAGAAGTTTGACAAACTCAAGGAGACACTCAACGAGATGTTTGCCTTTGACGTCGACAGCAATATTGATATGGAGGGCAAACCGATGTTGAAGAACTTCAAGCTCTTGGTGGATGTGTTCCCCTTCCGCAACAAGCACTGGCATGTCACTACGGGTTTCTTCTGGGGACCGTCTACCGTGGCGTATGCTGAGAATGCGGCATACGACGCGACCTCATTGGTCAGCGTGGCTATATATAATAAAATGTATGACAGGATTGCGGTTTCTTACGAATCGATGAAACGAATGGAGGAGGGCGACCCTGCTGACCCTATTCCTTATATTACCATCAATGGACAGAGCCTGTATGCTGGCAAGGAACTGTATGACAAGTTCCAGAGCTACGGTAGGATGGGCGTGCATGTGGGCGACTATAAGGACGGTACTCCTTATCGCATGGAACCGGATGCTGACAACATGGTGTCGTGCCGTGTCAAGGTGAACAACTTCCGACCTTACTTGGGCTTCGGATATGGTGGACGACTCTTCAAGGGGAGCGACCGCGTGCATGTCTCCTTCGACTGCGGCGCCATGTTCTGGGGCGGTACGCCTAAGGTGCTTACCCACGATGGTGTGGACCTTGCCAAGGATGTGGAGAACATCGGTGGAAAAGTGGGTAGGTATGTGAAGTTCTTCAAGGCACTGAAGGCTTACCCCGTCTTGGAACTCCGCATAGCCCACCGTATCTTTTGATTGATCTCACTCCTTTCATTTCTTAGAAACGTCTCTGTGCCGCTATCTCACGACCGTCTTCTTACCTTTGAAGATATAGATGCCTTTGGGCAGTCCGGTTGTTGAGGTGGCGGCACGGCGTATCATGGTGCCACTCAGACTGTAGACGGGTGCCGTGGTGTCACTGTCGCTTCCGCTCACTTCCTTGATGCTGTTGATTTCTGGGTCGCCTTCCACGTAGAGCTTCAGTTCTGCGGGGGTGGTGGCGCTCACGCTTACATAGGCTGTGTTGTGGGGGATGGACTTCACCGTGGGGTATTTGTAGTCGTCGTATCCTACTTCTACTTTCGTGAGGATGTCAGCCATATAGGTGGCGGCATTGTTGAGTGCCAAACTGCCGTCTGCACTTGTGCCGAGCACGCGCATGGTAGTGGCGTCGAAGGCGGTACTGTTGAAGTGGTCGGATGCGATATGTCCCCAACCGAAGTAGACACCAGTGAGCAGGTTGTCGGTGAGACGGGCAGGAGAGGAGGACTCTATCTTCAACTTGTTCTGGGCGGGGTCGGATGACGAGCACTCTATGATGACTGGGGTCTGGGCGGGCACGGTTCCCTCGATGACTTTATAGGTGGCGATGCCGTTGTCCAACAACTTGTTCACATAGAGGGCACGCATACCTGTGGAGGCAAAACTGAAAGGGAACTCGGCATAGAAGGTGGTGTAGTATTTGCCGCCTTGCTCAAACATGGGCTTTACGCCGAGATAACTGTCTGATTCGTTGACGGGATGGATGTACCAGTTCTTTAGTTGCTTGTGGTCATCATCACTGTTGTCTGATATCGTTGTCACATAACTCACTGCTGCGTCAAATTCGTTGTCTTTCACGCGGTCGTTCAGGAACAGTGTCTGACCACCCTCTGTTTGCCATGCTTTATAGGTGCCGTCGTTGAGGGCTGTGATGCGTATGTAGTAATTGATCATACTGTGTACGTCAGCTCCCTGGGCACTGATGTCGTAGTTGCTGTCGTCTATTTTCTTGATGTAGAAGATAGAACCGGGGTCTGTCAGTATCTCGGCTACATCCTTCTTCGTGACCAAGGCAGCGGCATCCACCACCATCGCAGAAGTACTTACTCCTGCGCTCTTGTTGTCGCACAGCGACATGTACCTTTGGGTCTTCACATTCTGGATGCGGTAGTAGCCGTCGCCGTTCAACTGCGCTTGGACACTTGGAGCTGCGAGGCACGCTATCGCTAAGGAGAGTAATGTTTTCTTCATGTGTGTCTGTATATAAAAGAAAACCGGTTTTCATGCTTTATCATGTCTTGGTACTGATAAGGATGAAAACCGGTTGATGTTATTAACTATAGATATGCTTGTCTTATTCTACTACCTTCACGTAGAACTTCTTGCTGACCTTCACGCCAGAGTAGTCTACTGCCTCGTAGGTCAACTCGTAGGTTCCTGCCTTGTTGGCCTCGAAACCGATCTTGCGGGTCTCGCCGTCTACTACCTTGCCAAGGTTGGTACCGCTGACGGTAGCGCCGTCTGGCTTCTTGCTGACGTAGATGCAGCGCTTGTAGGCTGGACAGAGGATCTCGCCGTTGTATGAAGAGGCTACGAAGATGGTGGATGCCTTGCCACCTGACAACTTCAGGTAGGTTGCACCGATCTCCTCGCGTGCCAACTGACCCCAACTGCCAGTATTAGTGGTATAGAACAACGCAGGCTGGAGAAGTGAGTTGGACTTGCGGAGCAGGTTCTCAAACTTCTGGATGTACTCGTTGATGCGAGTGATGTACTTGCCGTCGATGTCTGATACATAGCCCTGTACCTTGTCTACAATGCCATTGACACTCTGGATCATGTTGCCAACCTGACTGTTGATGCCTTCAATGATTTTGTTGAAGTCATCCATTGGTACAGTGACCTGGAAGTCTTGTGTCTTTGTGCTATATGTGACCTGAAGTTTGCTTACGTCGATATCTCCAATTGTTACTTTAGCTCCAATTTTGAGGGAATCAAGATTCAGTTTCAACTCTCCTGTCCCAGGTATATATTCACCTGTAACTTTGTCTTGTCCGATAATCCAAGTATTTACAGTTACATCTGGAACAGGTACACTACCATTTATCGTGATAGAGTTGATGTCTGGCATGCCTTCCAATGTGACGGAAGTCTTAATGTCTGGCATTGCGGCTATCGGCGTCCAGTTGAACTTATACTCGCTGAAGTTGATCTTAGACTGCAGGGTCGGTATTCTCGGGAGGTCGAAGTTCTCTACCTTCTGGTTGTCTTTCAGGAAGTTGTATGAAAGTGGCTTAAAGGCGGTGGCGGCGAGGCTCATCTTAGAGGTGATGAGGCGTGTCTCCTTGTTCTTGCCGTCGGTCACTTCCTGCTCTGCCTCGAGGGCATACGCTGTCAGACGGTTGTTGAATACATCCATGATCTCGCTTGCCACCTCCTTGAGGTTCAGACGGGTGGTGCTGGGACGGCGCAACTTCTCAAGAACTGCCTTTGCGGCACTCTTCAGTTTGGTGGCATCGTCGGATGTCCAGGTCTTGGCATCGTCGAGCTTGCTCTTGTCGATGTTGATCTTGATGGCATACAGGTTGCTCTTGCTGCCACCACCGGCACGGGTAACGCCATAGGTCAGTACTCTGTCTGACTTCTCTACGGTGGCGGTGAATGGTGCCTCGTTGCCCTGGCTGTCTACCACCTTGAGGGTAGTACCCGTGAAGTCATAGTTGGATGGGTTGATGGTGGCATATACCACACCGGCATTCTCGCCAGACTCGGTATCCAACAGAATCTCACCGTTGCGGGTAACGACGGGCTCGCCGTTCAGGGTTACGTCACCAGCAGAGGCGGTACCGTAGTATGCTCCCAAGAAGTGAGCCTCGGCACCCAAGAACGACAGGTTCTCATAACCAGTGACAGGACTCTCTGTTGCCTGCAGCTCGATGCCTGTGATCATGTTGACCATGGCGTTGAACAGCTTGTTCAACTGCGTTTGGATCTTCTCCAATGCTGCGTCTATCTCATCCTTCAGTTCCTCGTCTGCTTTCTTGAATGCTTTCTGAAGTTCCTCAGCCTTGTCGTCGAGGTCTTGCTGTGACACCTTGTCAACCAATGCGTTCTTGATGCTGTCGATGTCAGCCTTGTTCTCTTTGATCTTCTTGAGGTTTTCTGTCACTGCTGCCTTCAGAGAGTTGAAGTCGGCGGTGTCCACCTTCGCATCGAGCTTCTCCTTCATATTGGTAACAGCAATATTCAACTCTTCCTGTTTGTCCTTCACCTGTGCAAGCAAGGCAGAGTCAGTGAGGATCTTCGTCTCCAATTCGCTCTGGGCGAGATAGAGCTGCTGTATGTATTGAGCGTACTCTGCCAATTGATCATCGAGTCCGTCGGTGATCTCCTTCATGGCGTCGAACTTCTCGTCAGTATAAGCCTTGCATCCGTTCTGGCAGTTGGTCATCTGCACTTCCAACTGAGCCTTCAGATCGTTGATGGCCTCCTGCAAGGCGTTGTTTGCCCTTGCTACCTCTGCGGCAATCTGCTGGTCGGTATAATTCTTGGCGTTGGTCTCTGCGTCAGTGGCAGCCTGCTTTGCATCACGGATGTCTTGCTCGGCATCATCCATGCGATTCTTCAGGTTGGTGATGTCGGCTTGTGCTGTTTGAATGTCACTCTTTATCTGGGTGATGTCAATATTGATATTGTTTATCTCCGTATTGAGCTTATTGATGATCTCTGTCTTGGTGGCATTGTTCTTCTCATCAATCAACTGCTTCAGCTCTGCCTCCTTAGTGGCAAGGTCGTTCTTGAGCTGCTGTACCTGGTTGACAAGACCGTTGGCTGCGTTGCCGTCGGTTCCGTTCAGGATACCATTCATTTTGTCAATCTGTGCCTGCAGAGCCTGTACCTGCTTGGTCAAGTCCTCGCTGAGCGAACCCACTCTTACTTGCACGTCCTTGCAAGTGTTGCAGTCTGAGCAGGAGGTAAATGCACTTCCTCCTCCCAACAACAGGGCGGAAAAGAGCATGATACTAATAAAATTCCTTTTCATGTTTGTTATGTATTTTATAATCTTTTATTGTACTTTTTTATGTTGATGTCTAATTTATGTTGATGTCTAACTGATATATGAAGGCATTTTGTTGTCTCTTATATAGTAGGCATGTTTATGTTGATATCTTTCTTCCTCCAACCTCCTTTTTCTAAAAGTCCGATGGGGACTATGCTTCTTAGTTAGTGTCTGTTAGAATTCTCTCTTTGTATTACGAAAGTTATATTAACTTATTTTAATATGGTCGCAAAATTACGAATTTAATTTTAAAATGCCAAGTTTTTTTATGAATTTCTATAAAAATGAAGTGTAAAATGAATTTATAAGAGCTTATCTGCCACCCGTAACTGGTAGAGTTAGCATGCATAACTGGTATAGTTAGCCCTCGTAACTGCCATAGTTAGCATGTCTAACTGCCATAGTTACGCTTCCTAAATGGCTTAGTTAGCATGTCTAAATGCCATAGTTATGATCCTGAATAGCCTTGTTTGAAAAATTCCGTTCTGGTGACGGGTGACGGGGTGACACCCATTTTTCAAAATATTTCCTCACGCGGGC
>CAVCDC010000029.1:0-28625 GCA_963600865.1 Firmicutes bacterium CAG:103 | reverse complement strand
ACACCTACAAGGGGCAGCACGTCATCAACGAGTTCCACTCCGGTCGTTCCCTCGGCCTCTCCCTCACCTATCGCTTCGGCAGTTACAAGGCCAAGAGACATGAGGAAGTGGACACTTCGAGATTCGGGAGATAACACCAACTTGCACCTTAACATCCTAAACTCAGACATACATCCCCATATCATCGAAGTTAAATAAGCTTAACAAACGAAAATAAGCAACTGAAAATTTGGAACTTATTGATATTTTTCATAAATTTGCGAACGTATAAGTAACAGATTTATTAACTACACTAACACCTATTTTATCATGAAAGAGATGAAGACCATGCATTACGGAGAGTTTGTTGAAATCAAGGAATCCAACAACATCACGGACGATTGGAGAGAAAAAGTATTGGGCGGGGAAATATGGTATAACTGATCCTGTTTTCCCTAAGTAACAGTAAAAAATAACTCGGAAAAGACTTTGGTTTAACTACAGCCTAAAAAATTACCTACATATTTTTAACCGTTGCAAGAAGCCACATAACAATGTGCTGATCTCCCTGTATGTCAGAGAAAAGAACGTGGTACGGATTTACAATCCCATACTCTTTTCCTCAAACATACAGGGAGAACTGTATATAGATGACACTCTGTCCACTGACTAAGGTATGAGCAGCGAGGAGTCGCCATAGCTCAAGAAACGGAAGTCATGGGCAAGGGCATAGTCATAGACCTTTTTCCAGTCACCGTGAAGGAATGCACTGACGAGCAGCAACAGTGTGCTCTGCGGTTGATGGAAGTTAGTGACCAGCATCTTCACCATCTTATACTGATAGCCTGGCGCAATGATGATCTGCGTACTGGAATGAAGAGCTTCCAGACCGTTGTTGTCAAGATAGTCGAGTATGGCACGGACAGCCTCTATCGGCGTGACACCGTCGACAAGTCCGCCATCCCTACCCTCTTCATAAGGAGTCCACTGGTTGACATGCAAGTCATCTTCACTTGCATCAGGATGCTTCAAGAGGAAAGCACCCATATAATAGAGACTCTCCAGGGTACGCACACTGGTAGTGCCCACAGCCACCACCTGGCAGTCATGTTTCAGCAGAGAAGAGAGCGTATGGCGATGTACGACGATATACTCGGTGTGCATCTGATGACCTTCTATCTCGACACTCTTCACCGGTTTGAAGGTACCGGCACCCACATGAAGCGTCACCTCTTCGCGCTCAATGCCGTGCGCATCAATATCCGCCAAGACCTTCTGCGTAAAATGAAGACCAGCGGTAGGAGCAGCCACACTTCCCTTGATGCGAGAATAGACCGTCTGGTAAGTTGTCTTGTCGCTCTCCTGCGTCTCCCTGTTGAGATATGGAGGAATCGGCAGTTCTCCAACCGACTCCAATATTTCTGCAAAGGACACATTGGTATTGTCCCAGTCGAAATCAACCCAGTAATTGGTTCCGCCTTTGGCAGTCTCCCCCTCAGCACCAACTGACAAGGAAGGATTGTCTCTGCGCAGTGTGACAGTAAGCGTCAACTGCTGTCCCTTGATATCGAAAGAACGATGCAAAGCCCCTTCTTTCCACTTCTTCAGGTTGCCTATCATACAGAGCCACGCACAATGTCCAGCAGTCTGGAACATCAGTTCATAGTCTGTAGGCTCAGCAGGTTCCATGAGAAAGACCTCTATCAAAGCCCCCGTCTCCTTACGGAAGTGGAGACGAGCCTGTATAACCCTTGTATTGTTATACACCAAGAGAGCCCCCTTCGGCAAATACTCTGGCAGATGATAGAAGACATCTTCACTCACCTCACCATGTTTATACACCAAGAGTTTGGAATGGTCACGCTCACTAAGAGGGAATTTGGCTATTCTCTCGTCAGGAAGCGGATAATTATAGTCGCTTATTTTTATATGTTTTGTTTGCATTCTTATATAAGAGTTATTCATTCATACTCACACAGTCACGAGACTTCAAGAGAAACCAATACAGCATACACCAACGTAAAGGCAAGCACACAGAGCACCTTGCTAACGTCAGCATGGTCATAGCCCGTAGACGTGTACTGAGTGGAAATATACTTGATGTCGGGAGCTATCTTCCTATACACCTTCAGATATATCACATACATGATTCCCCCCCAGAGCGCACCGAAGCACAAGCCACAGAGGATGTCCGTGGGGTAATGCATACCGAGATAAAGGCGAGTCCAGCAGTTGACCAACGACCAGGACACCATTCCAATCGTAAACACCCTGCTACGTACAAGCAGAGAGAAGAAGACAGCCAACGACATCGTATTGGCAGCATGACCAGAGAAAAAGCTGTATCCCTTCCCACGGATGCCATCCACCACCGCAAAAGAATATTTGAGCAGAGGGTCGTTGTTGGGCCTCCATCGTTCCACAAGCGGTTTGACAACACCATCGGTAACACTTGCCGAGACAGCTACGCAAACCAAGGCACAGAAGACAGCCAACCCTATCTGCGCCATCGTCTCATTGTTGCGCATGATGATGTAGAAGAGAACCAGGTACAAGGCTATCCACGTCAGTCCGGAAGTAAGCGTGAGCGCTAAATTGTCAAGAAAGAGGCTGTCACTCCCGTTAAAGTATTGCATGAGCAAAAAATCTATCTTCATGTGTAGGCAATATCGTCATTAAATATCTTCAATCTGTTGTGTTTCCACCCATCCCTCGCGACCGTCGTCAAGGCGTATGGCACGCCATCCCTTCATAGAGCGGTCAGTTATCTCCATGCGCGTCCCTTCGTGAATGACAAAGAGTTCTGCGCTCTGCTTCGAGGGAGTCTTGCGAACGCCCAAGGTAGGAGAGACGGCAATAGCTCCAGTACGATTTACCAACGTCTGTCTCTGTTGGAAGGCGAAAACATTACAAAGCACGAAACCAAGGAAGAAGATGATGCCTGCGAAATACCCCACCCTACGCAGTGCTATCTGCGGAGCGAAGAGATAAGCCAACACACCAATCAGGGCAAGGACGATGGAAAAGATACCCATCTTCGCCCAAGTATCGACGCTGGTGAAATTGACGACAGAACGATACCAGGAAACGAAAAACATCTCACTCACAGGCGTTATCTTGTCGATGGTCTTGGAACGAGCCAACTGGAGGTTGAAAGTAATGTCCTCATCACCAGGAGACAAGAGGTGCGCCCTCTCATAGTTCAAGACCGCCCTCGTGATATTGTCAGTGCGATAATAGGCATTGCCGAGATTATAGTAAATCTGGGAAGAAGCCCCATTCTTGAGCACCTCCTCATAGTCTTTGATCGCCTGCTGGTAATTGCCGCGCTGATACTCCATATCAGCATTCTGCTTGGTAACAGCACCTGCGGGAGCAGCGAATGTCATTGCCAAAAGAGCCAAGAGCACACCGAAGGTATACTCGCCAGCCTTTTTACTGTTGCCCTTTCTGTTCTTCCTGTAGGCATTGATCGTGTTTTCTATCTCCATGATTGCATTTCTTGCAGAATTGAAAGTCTTGTTCATATTACCGGCAGCGTCACCAGGAGCATAACGCTCGAACTCACACTCGTCGAGAGCCTGGATAAACATACCGATGATATGGTCGTCCACACCGTTTCTGCCCAACTGTTCGCTGATGTTGTCACGCTGCAAGTGCTCCACAGGAATGTTGAGTTTATAGCTCACATAGCCCCAGAGAGCCCTGAGCACCTCATCATAGAACTCGTTCTGCTTGCCCTTGCCCATCAGTATGCTTGCCTTCTTCAACCGTTTGTTCGCCATCTTTCCGGCACGGTTGGAGCGTTTCTTCACGATGTCGGCATTGGCAATGGCCCTACGTCTGAAGATGACAAGGAGAGCGACAAACGCAACAAGTGGGAAGAGTATGCTTGTCCAGTAGCCGAAGCTACCGAAGAACAATTGGTCAAGGGTATACTGCTTTGCCTTCCCGAGTTTGATGGGATGGATATCCTGTGCCTGGTTAGAATAGTCAACCGATGCCGACTGACTGCTACCATCACCCTGTGCCACAGTAAGCGTAAAGGGCTGCGTCTTGACAGTCCGGTAACTGTTGGTAGATGTATCATAATAGGTGAACGCCACAGCAGGGATGGTGTACTTTCCCTGATGCCGAGGCACGGCAAGGAAATCGTAGATCATGTTTCCCTCGACACCATTCTGGCTCAACTTGGTCTTGTCTGTCACCTTGGCGTCATACTTGTCGAAGTCTTTCGGGAAGTTCACGACAGGTTGCTTCAAGAGTTTGAGGTTGCCGACACCTCCCACTACCACACGCAGGGTAACGGGATTGCCAGCCTTCACCTCGTTCTTGTCAAGAGAAGCCGAGATAGAGAACTTGCCCACACCGCCAGAGAAGTCAGCAGGACGTGTTGGGAGCGGCAGCACCTCGATGCTGACACCAGGAGCCTTGATCTCCTTGTGCACCTCAACATATCCAGACCCACCATTGAAGAAAGCCTCAAGCGGGTCGATGTTCCTGTTCTGCTGCACCACAATACCCTTGAAGGTAATGCTTGGGATATCAAGTTTACCCGTCATTTGCGGATACATGACATATTGGCTCCATGTAACACACTTATAGGGTTTGCCGTTCACCGTTTCCGTGTGGAGCACCTTCTGCTGAGGCTGCGGCACCTCTTGTGAGTGGAATCCCTTCAGGTCGGGCATCTTACCGTCAAGTTGCGTAAGGTCAACCTGCGTATACACCTTATATGTCAGCAATATAGGTTCCTGTTCGTGTACACGCTTCTTGTTGGCAGTGACCTTGATGAAGAGGTCATTGCCCGAAATGGAAGAACCCGCCTGCTTCATTCTCGGTTCGTCACTGTCATCATTATGCATATTGGGAGCACCGCCCGAATTATGGGCATGCCCCGAGACAACAATCTTCACAGCCTTGGCAGCGAGTTTCTTTCCATACGCTGTAGCATGTGAAGCCCCGATGGTGTAAGTACCATTCTTGGCAGCATAGAGCGTATAGGTAAATGTCGAAGAGGACGACGAACTGGTGTGTCCGTTCACCATCTGATAGCTCGACTGCTGCGAGACGTAAGGACCGGCAACGACTTCCAGTCCCTCGGGGACATTGCCCATCCTGAAGTCCTCCACCTCACGGGTGTTGACAGTATAGGCCACCCTGAAGTTCTCCCCTGCCACGACATGAGACGGAGCGGATACCGTCACCTGTTGAGCAAAGGCAGCCGACCAATCAAAGAGAACGGCCATCAAGAATATAAACCACTTGATATGTTTCATAATGCATATTGTCTGTTATAGAAAAGGAATAATTCAAGAAGTATGTACCTACCAGTTTTTCTCATACTGTCTGCGGCGCGGCTGACTCATGGCTTTCTGCATCTTCTGCTTGGTAGCCTTCTCCTGCTGCACGGCAGCGTTGAGGAGTTGTTCAGCATTGTCACGGCTCATCTTTTCCTGATTCTGCTGTCCGCGCTGATTGTCCCGGTTGGGATTCTGCTTGTCCTTATCTTGCTCGTTTTTGTCTTTATCCTTGTTTTTGTCTTTATTGTCCTTATTATCTTTCTTGTCCTTATCCTTATTATTCTTGTTGTTCTTATTGTCCTTGTTTTTGTTGTCCTTGTTATTCTGGTTGTTTTTGTCAGGATTGTTTTTCAGGAGCCGCTGACAAAGCACCAAGTTATAACGCGTGGCATTGTCTTGCGGGTTGCAGCGCAACGCCTCCTTATAGAATTCGATTGCCTTGGCGTACTCGCGATGGTTTTGCATGATGACACCCATGTTATGGTAAGCCTTGGCACGTCGTATCTTGTTGGTTTCCATCTGGGCGGCATTGGCATACTGCTGGAGTGCCAAAGAGTCTTTCTGTTGCATCATCAGCGCACACCCGAGGTTGTAGACAGCCTGTGGGTTCTTCTCGTTTTTGCTTATCGCCTTCCGGTATTCCACCTCAGCGGCAGCCCATTTCTGCTGTCTGTAGGCTTTGTTACCACTGCGCACCAAAGAGCGGTCGTTCTGCGCATAACCAGAAGCCGATGCCCCCAAGAGCAAGACTATGGTCACAAGCGAAGCACGACCGAAGCGCGGTCTACGCATGTTGGGCAGGAATCTGCCGAACAAAGGATTCTTCACCTCTAACAGACAGGCTTCGATAACGAGGAGCAACAGAACGAGAATGCCTACAGCCTGGAACTGCTCGTCATACTCACTGTATGTCACCACATCCGTCTCACCCTTCTGGAGTCTTGTCAAGTCATCGTTGAGAGCTTGTTCCGCATCACTCGTATTGTCTACATGAATGTATCTGCCGTTACCAGCCTGCGCCATCTCACGACACATGTCCTCGTTGAGACGAGTCATCACCGTGTTGCCCGACTGGTCTTTGAGGTACGAGCCGTCACCCATAGGAATGGGAGCGCCCTGCTTGCTACCGATGCCAAGGATGTAGACGGCTATGCCCTTCTTCCTTGCCGCCTCAACGGCTTCCGTTGCACCGGCCTCATGGTTTTCGCCGTCAGTGATGACGATGATGGCACGTCCCACATTGTCCTGTTGCGTAAAGCTCTTGGTCGCCAACGACACCGCCTCTGCGAAATTGGTTCCCTGCGTCTGGATAAGCGAGGGAGAAATATTCTGCAGGAACATCTTTGCCGAGACATAGTCGGTCGTGATAGGCAACTGCACAAAGGCATCACCGGCAAAGACAATCAGTCCAATCTTATCGTTGGAGAACTTGTCCACCAAGTTCTCTATAAGCATCTTACTCTTGTCGAGGCGCGAGGGAGCCACGTCTTCGGCAAGCATGGAGTTGGAGATGTCGAGACAGATCATCGTCTCTATGCCCTGTCGCTTGTCATGAGAAATCTTACTGCCCATCTGCGGACGAGCCAACATGACGATGAGCAGAGCCACCGCCAACAACATCAAGACAAACTTCACCGTAGGGCGAAACTTGGAGATGCCCGGCATGAGCTGCTTCAACAATTCAGGATCGCCCAACCTGCGAAGTTTGGTACGTTGCAGACGCCATCCGATGAACCTTACCAGCACAAGGACAGGAATGATCCATAAGAGCCATAAATATATAGGTGCTTCAAATCTTAGCATGGTCGCTTTTACATTTTTCTAACTAACAAATACGTTTCAACCACGTCATGCGCAGGAGCAACTCCACGAGCAGCACCAAGAGAGCAGCCAGGGCGAACACCTGGTAAGCCTCGTAACGCTTGGCGAAATGAGTGACGTTCAGTTTTGTCTTTTCCAGTTTGTCAATATCACGATATATCTGTTTCAATTCAGCATTGTTCGTTGCGCGATAGAAATTGCCGTCAGTGGTACGTGCGATGTCTCGCAGTGTCTGCGTATCAATCTCAACAGGCATGTTGATATACTGCACCCCGGCAGCTGTAGGCATCGGGTAAGGAGCCACTTTGTTGGTACCCACACCGATGGTGTAGACCCTGATGCCATAGCTCTTGGCTATCTCTGCAGCCGTCATCGGCGAGATGTCACCCGTGTTGTTGCTTCCGTCGGTAAGGAGGATGACGATACGACTCTTGGTCTTCGAGTCCTTGAGTCTGCTCACGGCATTGGCAAGTCCCATACCAACGGCAGTACCGTCCTCTATGATGCCACGTGTCGTGATGTCAGTGCGCGTGCTCTGCAGCAGTTGCAGCAAACTGGCATGGTCAGTTGTCATAGGACACTGAGTGAAAGCCTCACCAGCGAAGATGGTCAGTCCGATATTATCGTTGGGGCGACCCGAGATAAACTCGTGCGCCACATCCTTGGCAGCCTCCATGCGGTTGGGCTTCAAGTCTTCCGCCAACATAGACGTGGACACATCCATCGCCAACATGATGTCGATACCCTCCACCGTCTTGTTGTCCCAGGAATGGTGAGTCTGCGGGCGAGCCATGGCACACACCACAAGGACGTAGCACACACACCTGAGGAGCATGGGCAAATGGACCAGCCTCTGCCGTATACTTTTATGAGCATAGAGATACTGCATCGTGCCGCTCAAGCGCATGGAAGGCTCACTCTTCTTCCTGTAGAGGAAATACCATAATATATAAGGTATCAGCAACAGGAGCAACAGAAAATATCCTTTACTTGCAAATTCCATAATGTTTCTTTCTTTACTTGATTACATCAGCAACTGACTGATGCTGTAAGCCAGATAGCCTATCACTGCGACTATAACGATGGCAACACCCCAGAGCAATGCCTTGATGAGCCTGCGCTGGCTCTTGCTCTTCTTGTCTTGTTCGGAGAGCGTGGGAGCCACCTTTTCCTCTGTAGCCTTCTCTTCCGTCTTGGTCTGGTCGATAAACCGGACGGCGCTCAGCAGGTTGGCATCGTTCTCTCCGAGTTGCATCTCGTACTTGGCAAACTTCACGAGGTCTGCCATGTGGAAGAGGTGCTTCAGTTCGTCGAGCATTGCCGAGTCGCCATTCTCCTGCAAGTGTGAGATGATTTCACCACTTGTCATCTCGCGAGCACTGAACCCGAACCGGCTCTCGATATATTCACGCAGAGTATCGGTAAGTTGGGTGTAATACTCCTTCTGGGTGGCAGCGCTCGGTGTCTGCTGTTTGATGGCATTGATCTTTCCCATCGCCTTCTCATGAGGCGGTATGTGGCGTATCGTGCGCAGTCTCAGCACGATAGGTTTGTTTTGCTTCAGTCTTAGTCTCAGGTAGACCATAGCTGCGCAAAGGAAGAGCACCAACAAACTCAAGAGGAATATCGGCAACCACTCTGCCCACATGAAAGGATTGTCCTGCACGTCCTTGGGAGGATAAAACTGATTGGGGTGCACCGTGTCAACAGGTATCGTAAGCACCTTCAGTGCCGACGGGTTACCACTAAACTTCTTGCCGTCAATCTTCACATCCAAGGCAGGAACGGCATAGACACGCGCATCAAAAGACGTAAGGATATACTGTCTGTCTATCGTCATCTTGCCATCGTCTGCAAACACAGTATCGGGCTTGCAACCCTCCAGCACTTCCAGTCCAGGAACAAGATACTGCGACTGTTTGAATTCAGGGAAGACAACGCTTGCACCCTTATGGGCAGTCACGCTGATGCGAAGAGCCGTCTGCTGCCCTACAAGTATCTGCAGAGAGTCTATCTGCTGCTTCACCTGTTGAGCAGACAGAGCCATAGGCATGATGAGAGCCACCATGCAGAGCAAGTATTTCATCAACTTGCCGCACAAATGAGCCACATGACTACAAGTATTTAATACACTGCGTTCCATGCCTTTACAAACATTTGTTCATTCTTTTGTTTATCTTTAATTCTTTCACCCCCACTCTACGACCTCTTTCTAAAGAGGAGGAGCAGAGCCTTGGAGAAGTCTTCGTTGGTAGCAACGGAAGTCCAGTCCACCTTACTCTTGGCAAACATATTCGTCAACCTCTGTTGCTGCTGTATCCAGTAGGCGGTATGCGCCTGACGGAGTTTACGAGAACTGGTATCGATGTACATCTCATGCCCCGTCTCCGCATCGTTCACCCTCAACAGTCCGACATTGGGCAACGCCTTGGCAAGGACATCATACACCTGCACAGCCATGATGTCGTGCTTGCGATTTGCCGTCTGCAGCGTGTGCATATAGTCGTTGCGGTCATAAAAATCGGAAATGACAAAGGCAGTACACCTTCTCTTCATCACCCGAGTAAAGAACTCCAGCGCTGCTCCGATGTCCGTCCGTTGACTCTGCGGATGGAAATCGAGCATCTCGCGGATGATGTATAGGATATGCTTGCGGCCCTTCTTGGGCGGGATATACTTCTCTATACGGTCAGAGAAGAAGATGACCCCAATCTTGTCATTGTTCTGGATGGCACTGAATGCCAACGTGGCAGCTATCTCCGTAGCAAGGTCGCGCTTCATCTGTTTTGACGTACCGAAATCGAGCGACCCACTCACGTCGATGAGCAGCATGACGGTGAGCTCACGTTCCTCCTCAAAGACCTTGACGAAGGGACGATGGAATCTTGCCGTGACATTCCAGTCGATATCACGCACATCATCGCCATACTGATACTCCCTTACCTCTGCGAAAGCCATACCCCTACCCTTGAAGGCAGAATGGTACTGACCCGCAAAAATATTCTGGCTCAGACCGCGAGACTTGATCTCTATCTTGCGAACCTTTTTTAAGATGCTCTGTGTGTCCAACTTAGAAAAACTTATAGATTCATAGACTTCTTTCTTCCCTTTATCAGAGGGAATATTATCAGCAAGGCATTACCATCAAGGCATTATACCTTTAAGACAATACCATCAAGGTACTTCCACCTTATTAATAAGACGGCTTACGATGTCCTCGCTCGTCACGTTGCTTGCCTCTGCCTCATAGGAGAGACCTATGCGATGGCGCAGTACATCGTGGGCAACAGCCCTCACGTCCTCAGGCACCACATAACCGCGATGGCGAATGAAGGCATAAGCCCTGGCAGCCTTGGCAAGAGAGATGCTGGCACGCGGACTACCGCCGAAGGTAATCATCTCCTTCAGTTCGCCAAGTCCGTAACGCTCGGGATAACGGGTGGCAAAGACGATGTCGGCGATATACTGCTCTATCTTCTCGTCGATGTAAACCTCACCCACGATGCTGCGCGCCTTGAGGATTTCATCTGCCGTGGTAACAGGAACCACGGTGGGCAGACTGCCTCTGAGGTTTTCGCGGATGATGAGTTTCTCCTCTTCGATAGCCGGATAGTCGATGATGACCTTCAGAAGGAAACGGTCCACCTGAGCCTCAGGCAACTGGTAAGTACCTTCCTGTTCTATCGGGTTCTGCGTAGCCATGACAAGGAAAGGAGAAGGCAACTTGAATGTCTCGTCACCGATGGTCACCTGGTGTTCCTGCATCGCCTCAAGCAGAGCGCTCTGTACCTTTGCCGGAGCACGGTTGATTTCATCTGCCAAGACGAAGTTGGCGAAGACTGGTCCTTTCTTGATATGGAAAGCCTCGTCCTTCTGCGAATAGATCTGTGTACCGATCACATCGGCAGGAAGGAGGTCGGGTGTAAACTGTATTCTGCTGAAATCACCGCTGATGAGCTGTGAAAGGGTCTTGATAGCAAGGGTCTTTGCCAGACCAGGCACGCCTTCCAGAAGGATGTGTCCGTCACTGAGCAGGCCAATGAGCAAACAGTCTACAAGATGTTTCTGTCCCACGATGACACGGTTCATACCAGTCACGAGATTGGTGACAAACTGGCTCTGTTGCTCTATCCGGATATTCAGTTCGCGGATGTCTATAGATTCTGCCATAATTCTTTTAATTTTTTATGATGCATTTTATCTTATACGATAAGAGGGGCACCTTCGGTGTCAATCCTCTTCAAAAACAAGCGCAAAAGTAAGTATTTGGGTGCACATAAACGAAAAATAGCGCCTAAATAATATTAAAAATGGCACTTATTTCCTTTATTTAAGAAACTTTCAATATAAAAAAGCATTATCCGTTGCCCAAAAAGCATTATCCGTTGCCCACGAGGCTGTTCGGCATCAGCCAAACTGCCTTTCATGAGCAACGGATAATACTTGGGAGGTTGACGAGTTGACAAAGAAGTCGAGAGTCTCTACTTCCATGTCGTCAGAATCACTCATGCGTCGCAAAACGCTGTTGAGCCAACTGTTCGTACTTGGTACCTGGTTTGCCGTAGTTGGCGTATGGCCAGATGCTGATGCCGCCCCTGGGAGTGAAGTTGCCAGTCACCTCGATGTACTTAGGGTCCATCAACTTGATGAGATCCTTCATGATGATGTTGACACAGTCCTCGTGGAAGTCTCCGTGGTTACGGAAACTGAAGAGATAGAGTTTGAGGCTCTTGCTCTCCACCATCTTCACGTCGGGGATGTAACTGATGCGTATCTCTGCGAAATCGGGTTGCCCTGTGATGGGGCACAGCGACGTAAACTCAGGGCAGTTGAATCTCACCCAGTAGTCGTTGCCAGGGTGCTTGTTGACAAAAGTCTCAAGCACCTCGGGAGCATAGTCCATCCTGTATTCTGTCTTGGCTCCAAGAGCCTTCAACTGGTCTTCTTTTCTATCCATCTTTCTTGCTATTTTTTGTTGTGAGGAATATATAAGTCGAATTAGTTCAAACTGAATATTTTGAAAACATTGTACGAGATGTCTTTGTCGTAGGCATCCTCGTGTTCGTGATTCTTCAGGAATTTCACGACCCTTATGGTGACAGGCAGCACAATGATCTCATAGACCGTCTTCAGCACCACCTGCCACAGCATGAGCCAAGGCAACTCAGACGTAGGGACAATGCCACCCAACGCCAAGGGGAAGAAGATGACACTGTCACAACTCTCGCCAGCCACCGTACTAAGGATGGCACGGGCAGAGAAACGCTTGCTTCCGTCACGCAGTTTCATGACACTCATGACATAGGCATTGGCAAAGGAACCGACGAGGAAGGCGACGAAAGACGCCCCAGCGATACGCGGTGCCAAGCCGAAGACAGCGTGGAAGCCAGCATCATTGTTCCAATAGGGAGCGGCAGGGATGGCATCACAGATGGCACCAAGAGCCACGAAGAAGAAATTCATGGCGAAGCCCGTCCATATCAGGAGTCTTGCCTTCCGATATCCCCACACCTCACAGACACAGTCGTTGATGATGTAACTGACGGGGAAGACGATGAGACCACCCGTGAGTGAAATGCCGAAAATAGAGATCTGCTTTGTTTCGAGTACATTTGCCGCAATGAGGCAGACGCAGAAGAGTATGCTGAAAAGCATAAACAGCACACTCACTTGAGTTGTTTTCTTTTCCATTTTCTTGTTTTTTACGAGGTTTACCAAGCACTCGGTCGATAAAATTTTAAAGCGGCTGCAAAATTACAAAAAATCAGCGAGATAGACAACAAATCTTGAGAAAAAGCGCAAAAAGGGTGTGCCACGAAATCATGACACACCCTCTTGGGCTTTAAGTAGGGGAAGTTAAAGACAAATGCCTTACGATTGAAATATGGAAATATGGAAATATGGAAATATGGAAAGGCATACGCCGTTGAAAGGTAAAAAAGTAAAAAAGTAAAAAGGTAAAAAGAGGGCATACGCCACAAAGACTGTTGTCTTAACTCCTTAACTCCTTTAACTCCTTAACTCCTTTAACTCCTAAACTTCTTTAACTCCTTAACTTCCGAAACTTAAGTTACTTCTTGAAAACAACCTTCTTGCCTTGATGTACATACATTTTATTTTGAAGAGGAGCAGTTACCTTCTGTCCCATGAGATTATACCATGCATCATCGTTGCTTTCCGTCTCTGTAGAAACTGTCTTGATGCCCGTGTAGGTCTTTGCCACACCATAAGCACTCAAACCACCGTATTCGTTGGCTGCCTGTACCTTCAGCACCTTGTCCTTGTAGGCATCAGTAACGTCGAAGGTGGTCTCCGTGGTGAATCCTATCACCTCGTCGTCGGCAGTTACCACATAGCAGATGGCATAAGGAATGGCATCCCACTGCAACTTCGTACCAGTGACAGAAACTGTTGGTTTGTCGCAAGCCTCCGTCAAGAGAGTCGGTTGCCAACCGTCAGAGCCCGAGAGCACATTCTTGACGGTATACTGTGCGGCCTCCTCGGCAGAGAGGACAGCCTTCTCGCTGTGTCCTGTCACCTTCTGTGTCTTCTCAGCATCGGCGTAATAATAGTACTCCGTGATACGATGGCTCAAGTCCAAGGGATTGCCATCACCGTCCATCGTGTTGTATTCAGCCCAGAGCTTAGGCAGACCGCCCATGGTAGGATACCATCCTGTAGCAGGAATCGTGATGTACGAGCGTGTGTTGATGAACACGGTGATAGGACTGGCGTGCCAAGGACGTCCCAGCCATACGTCGGTCTCTGAGGGATTACCAGGAGCCGTGATGATGTTGTTCATGAATACATAGCCCCATGTAGTGCCGTCGGCATGGTTGGGCGCAACGATGTAACCACCGCTCTTGCGCACGATGTTGATGGTGTCTTGGTCGAAGAACACATTTCCCTGTCCATAGATGAAGTCCACGGCACCCTCTATCCAACTATCCTTGATATAATGGCGATAGTTGAGTTTGGTGGTGGTGAGCCATGTGTCCTGGTAAGAGAGGAGTCCCACCTTGTTGAGAACCACGCGGTCGCCTACGGTGTAGAGCGCCAATGCCTGCGGACCGTCGTTCTTCTCCACTCCGTAAGAGTTGACGAAGTTGATGCCCTCGAAATAGAGATTGTCCGAGTTGGCTGTGAATGTAGCACCGTCATTTACCTTATAGGCATTGTCTCCACCACTCAGTCTACTGTCAGAGATGCTCACGAGGTTGCGGTCCTGACCGATGAGATGGATGTATGGTTTGTTGGCAGGAATGTCATGATGCCCAGTATATACACCCTTCTTCACGAAGATGAGCCAAGGCTGTGTGCGGTTGGCTGGTGCCGCATCGATGGCCGCCTGCACGGTGGTATAGTCACCCGTGCCGTCCTGTGCCACGACAGCATCATAGAGACGCGCCTCGGGCTGCTTGCGCTCCATCGTGGTAAAGTGAAGCGTGATGCCCTCGAAAGCATTTCCGTTGCGGTCGGTGATGGCACCAGCGGGCAAGTTGAAGGTATAAGCCTGCTTGTATTTAAGTCCACTGTAAGGATAGACAACCGTCTTACCACTGACAGTAGGTTTCAGCACCTCACCGTCGAGGGTAGCATCGCCTTCACCCACAACCACCTTCTCGTCGAAGGTCAGGATGACAGACCCAGTGGCCGAAGCCCCTTCTTCATTGTCTGCAGGGATGGTAGTCACCAGTTTTGGAGCATCGTGGTCGTCAGCCTGGTCGGTGTCTGCCGTCACGAAGATCTCAGCCACGGCAGTACCGTCGTTGACACTTGTGACACCTGTAAGGTCAGAGGTATAGTCAGGCATGAAGCGCACCCACACCTTCGTCTGTCCGTTGCAAGACTCGGGGAGGGCAAACTCCTCTGAGTCCCATCCACGGTTGGGGAGGTTGAATGTACCTACCGTCTCATAATCAGTGCCATTGGTACTTACCTGCATGTAGTTGACCGAATAGGCATTGTAGTCATCGCCCATGGCAGCAGCCACCTTGATGTTCTTGTATCCGACGGTAGAGAAAGAGAGTTCGAAATAGTTCTTCTCAGTCAGGGCACGCCATACACGAGCACTGTATTTGTCACGCATGACAGAGCCGAGCCACGACTTGGAGTTGCCGTCAGCATCGCGCAACTGCAGCATACCTGCGTTGTCGCTTACCGAGGCATAGTCAGCAGGATAGTCCTGTCGGCGAGTCGTATTGTACAAGTCCCACGCCACGATGTAGTCGCAGGCAGAGTAGTTGGCGGTGATGTTCTTCACCCCGTCCATGGTGACGGTACGCTCAGCCTGTGTGGTATTGTCCTCCCAGTTGGTGAAGGTGAGAATCTTGTTGCCACCAGCCGTGAGCTTCACTTCCGTGCCCTCTTCGTAATAACGCACACCGTCCACCACGTTACCCTCGGGGGCTATGGTAAGCAACTGAGGCAAGGCACCGTTTGTCAAACTGATGTTGAGGGCGTAGACTTCCTTGGAAGTGTATACCGCCTGTAGGGATGTGTTTGCCTTGATGGCGAAGCTATATGGATTGTCTGTACTGACGACATTTCCTTCTGCATCCACCCACTTGTCGAAGTGGTAACCGAAGTTTTCCGATGCACTGACCGTCACCTTTGTGTCCTCATCAAAGGTATCGCCAGAGGGAGATACACTGACACTTCCCGCCTTGGCATCACTCGTAGAGAGGGCGAGCTGATAGCTGTTTACCTGCTCTGCAGTTCCTTCGGTGGTGGCAGCAAAGGCGATGTTGGCAAAGCCATGCTGCTTGTTGTTTGCCAAACCCTTGATGTATACCTTGACGGCAAGTTCTTCGCCTGTTGCCGGCACCAGACTCATGTCTACGTCATAGTGAGTATAGTAGGGTGAAGCACTTGCTTTCTGCGGACTGAGAGCCTTCTGCAGTTCGTAGGATGTACCGCCAACGACAGCCACTACGTCGAGTGTACCGCCGTCAGTGCCCACCTTACAGGCATCGAAACTGAAGGTCTTGGCAGAGAGGGTGATTCCCTTCTTGGTCTTGAAGGAGAAAGTGATGGCATTGGCATCCGTGTTGGCACTTGCCTTCACGGTAGGCTGTATCTTGCTCATCACGATGGTACCAGCCTTGTTGGTACCATCGAAACTGAGGTCACTGCCCAACTGTGCGTTGGCATAAGAGAGCAGTCCGTCTTGCGAGATGACACCCGTGAGTGCCGATGCATCGCCTTGGCTGAATGCCCAACTGACGCTGATGTCTTCTGCATGCAGCGGAAGTCCCAAAAGGAGCATCAGCAAGAAGAATAGATAAGGTTTTAATACTTTCATCTGTTAGTAATTTTATTCAACTTTCTGAAGTTGAGAAGTTAAAGAAGTTAAGGGAAGTTATCGCTTCGCTCAGAAGTTAAAGACGTTAGTCGTTTATTTCACCATTACCTTCTTGTGGTTATGGATATAGACACCCGACTTGGAGGGGGTCTCTACCTGCATCCCGGAGAGCGTGTAGTACTTGTTGTCGCCCGAAGACTGAAAGCCGGCATTACTCACCTCCTGAATACCCGAAGAATTGTCCATTGCCTTACCACTGATGGTCACGTCACTGATGCAGATGGTCTTGCCAGAGGCAGCACTGCTGTACCAGGGATGGACTCTCAGCAAGAGCGTCTCCCCCTCGTTGAGCGAGATGACGGGCGTGGCCTTCACTTCGAGCATGTTGTTGGCAGTCATAGAGGTAGGCGAGAAAATGGTGTGCTGGTTGGCAAAGTTGGGTTCGGTAGAATAGTTGACGTGGCAACGCATTCCATTGCCTCCACATCCGCAAATAAACATACTGATGTTGTCAATCTTGAGCGTGGTACCCTTGGCAGCAGTGACACCAAACTGGATGTAACGAGTGGAGACCTCATCTATCTCGCCCTCAGGCCATGCGTCACCTACGATCAGGTTGCGCTGTGTCTTGCGAGAGGCATCATAACCCGTCCACTCGGGCCATACAGTAGCCTTGTTGGGGTTAGAATATTTCTGCACATACATACCCTCCCATGATTCGGGCACGACAGTGGCAGGACCGGTCAACTCACACTCGTCATTGGACTCCAGTCTCCAGTAAGCCTTCACCTCCGTGCCTCCTTCCATGCTGATGGCAGTAGCCTTGACAGGGATGGTGATGGTCTTGTCGCCCTGCTTGACAGTGACAGAAGCCGTGTTCTCGCCCACTTCATCGAGGGTCATTTGGATATAGAAACTCTTGACGAGCGTACCGTCAGTATAGGCGAGGCTTACCCTTGTGTCCCATGCCGTCTTGTCGGTAGAGACAAGGGCGTTGCCCGTTGCCAGCACCTCCACGGTACCTTCCGAGGGCTGCAGTCCGAATCCATTGACAGAGATTTCCTTGGTCATGGTCTGTGCCTTGTATGCTTCACCGAAGTCCACCTCCGTGAGCGAGACACTCAGGTCTGACGGAATGACGATATTGTCGGCAAGGATATTGGCA
Organism: Firmicutes bacterium CAG:103; assembly: GCA_963600865.1. Lineage (GTDB taxonomy): Bacteria > Bacteroidota > Bacteroidia > Bacteroidales > Bacteroidaceae > Prevotella. The sequence goes on along the minus strand of CAVCDC010000029.1, from coordinate 11,053 downwards.
CTCTTGAGGAGCGATGCAGCCTGTCGAGCGATGAGCGTAGCGCCGACGGTAGAGAGGTGTGTGCTTCCGTCATGGTCGCTCAAGAGGTCGTGACATTTCTCGTCACCATAACTCAGGTAGAGTTCCTTGGTGGCCGTCGTGAGGTCGATGAAAGGCACATTGAGCTCTTCTGCCACCTGCTTCATCTGGTAGACATAGTCCATGGAATGGTCAGTGGCAGCCACGCTCTGCTTCTCCAACACACCATCGTCGGTGAGTTTGCTGAACTGGTCGCCGAGGTCGTGCTGACCAGAACGCTTGATAGTGTTGCCATTGAAGTACATGCGGCAGATGGGAGCCACAAACACAGGATTGCACCCTGCGGCACGAGTCTCCTCCACATACTTGCGGAGGTAGTCCTTGTAGGTGCCCGAGGGAGTCGTACCACGATAGTCGGTGCTGTTCGCCTTGTCTGTCTCGCCCACCTTATTATAATAGGCTTTCAGTTCGTCACCGTCCATACCACTGTTCTTCTCATCGTTGTGAGCGAACTGTATGAGCACATAGTCACCCGCCTGCATCTGTTGCTTGACGGTAGTCCAGAAAGCCGCCTCCTTGTAGAAGCTCTTGCTGCTGGCGCCCGCCTTGCCACGGTTGTTGATGGTGACACCGGTGAAAAACTGTTGTAGATACTGTGCCCATCCTCGCGTGATGGTACTGCTTTCATCATAAGTCTGCATGGTAGAGTCGCCGATGGTATGCACGGTGACGGCATGAAGCCTGAGCATACCGAAGAGCGCCATTACTACGAGCAGCAACTTGGAAAAAGATCTGTTCATGTTGTGTTTAGTATATTTAAGTTGTTTTTGTCAGCCAAAAGGTTCGAATGACATGTTCTCTTGTCAGTCAAAAGATTCGAATGGTTATTTTCTGGTTGCAAAATTAGCTTAAATATACCAAACAACAGGGGTTGATTTGCTCCAAAGTATGGGGCAAATTTGTTGCAAACGGCTTTCTGTCAAGAGGAAACGCGGTTGCTTTGCCTATATTCAGAAGGAGAGACACCTCTCATCGCCTTGAATGTCTTTCCAAAATATTTCGGGTCTGTGAAGCCACAGGCATAGGCTATCTCCGAGACACCCATCGAGGTAGTAGCCAAGAGATGCTGCGCACGGTTGATGCGAGTCTCGCGCAGGAATTCGGCAGGCGTGAGACCCACTATCTTTTTCATCTTCCTGTTGAGGTTGGAGCGAGACGTGGCGGCGGCATCAGCCAACTCTATGATACCGATGGTGTCGTCCGCGATGTGTTCCTCGATAAACTGCATGAGGCGTTTCATCATGTCGTCGTCCTCCTTGTTGGAAACCACCTGTACGGGGACATCTGTCAGCACAGGAGCAGCACTGACGGGCGCATGGCTCTTGCTTTCCAAGAGAGCCATGTATGCCTCGAAGGCTTCGCGCTGCTTGCGCTTGATGTTGCGGATGTACAGGTATACGTATACTGCCCCGAGCGTGATGGCGAGCAAGAGGAGCACCATCAGGACCTTTGCCCAGACGGTCTCTATGAACTTCGGTGTGACGTGGATGTGAAGCGTAGTGATCCTGTCGCTCCATTTACCACCCATGTTGGAGCACTTCAACTGCAGTTGATAGTCGCCTGGGGCCATGTTGGGCAGAGTGAGCGTATGCTGTTTTCCAAGGAGCGCCCACTCGTCGTCCTGCTGTAGACGGAAGGCATAGCGCACATCGTCGGTATCAGAGAAGTCGAGTGCCGAGAAGTCTATCTGCAGGTTGCGCTCGTCGGTGCCGAGAGTAATCTCCGAGAGGTGGCTCACGGCATACTGCTTGGGCGCATACTCCACGCTGATGGCTGTGACACATACCTGTCTGTTGCCATTCTGCGGCACGAGGTCACGGCTCGTCACGGTATATGCACCGTCCTGTAGACCGAAGAGCCATCTGCCGTCGGGCAGTAGCATGGGGCGTGCGTCACTGTAGCGGAAAGACTCATGGAAGAAGCCTCGGTCGTAGTTTCTCACCTCTCCGGTCTTGCTGTTGAGCATCATCAGACTGTTGCCTCCCACTATCCAGAGCCAGTCTTTGTCGTAGGCTTCCATGCCGACGACGCTCTCCGTTGCCAGTCCGTTTGCCTTGCCATAGTGGGCGAAGGTGAGGCTGTGATCCAAGAGATTGTGCGTCTCTATCTTGTCTACCCCACCGCTCTCCGTACTCACAAAGTACTGGTGTCCTGGCATTTCGAGGATATCCATGGTAGAATTGTTACTCAGACTGCTTGCTCTGTCGGCCTCCCTTCTGTGTACATTCATTTGCATGTCAGAGACCTTCTGTGCCGGCATGCGCCCGATGGCAAGTCCCATGGTCGTCGCCGCCATGAGGATGTCGCCCTCTGCCATCTGCAGGAAGCGCACACGCCACCCCTTGGTTTGCTGGATGTGTTCCACTTTGCCCCGTGTGATGCAATAGATGCCGTCGAAGGTGGCCACCCAGATGCGACCATTCCTGTCTTGCTTGATGTCATAGATGGAGTTTGCCATCTCGTTGCCCAAGGAGAGATGGCTGACGGCATAACTGCTGCCAGCTGTTTTCTTCAGCGAGAAGATCCCCCCGGGCTTGGTACCCATCCAGTATGTGTCTGCCGCCGTCTGCAACATGCAGTAGACGGGAGATGTGAAGGCGACGGGGTGAGGCAAGAGCCTGCCGTCAGGAGATAGATAGCCCACAAGACTGTTTGTCGGACTGTAGAGCGCCACAGTCCTGTCGTCCTTTGTCGTGACCCAGTAGCCATGTGAGCGGTCGTTCATGAGGCATCTCACCTGTGCTGGTCTTGGCAAGAGCCACGGCTGGGCAAGGCATTTGTGGCGTATCGTCTTGACGATGCTGTCGCCTGCCACTGTCCAGATGTTCCCCTGTCTGTCTGTTATCTTACGACTGCTTTTCTTCAAGCCTTTCAGTTGGCGACTCGACTTTCTGTGCTGTTTCTCCCATGTCAGCATGCGGTTGACCGCCTCGGAGACAGGTAGGAAATCTCCCGTTTTCTGGATAAAGAGAAACCACTGTTCGTCTACCATGCAGTAGATGTCGTCATGGTCTGAGAGTATGATGTCACGGATGCGGTTGCTGGGCAGTCGCGACCCGTCTCCCGGTTCCGACTTGAAGGTGACAAAGCTATAGCCGTCAAAGCGTGTGAGCCCCTGCCATGAGGAAATCCATATAAACCCGCGCCTGTCCTGCTGCACCTTGGTGATGTGCCACAGGTTCATGCCATGCTCCTCGCCGTAGACCACCACGTTCTCCACCGTGCGGTGAGCCGTTGCCCTCACGACGGAAGGCAAGAGCAAGGAGACGAGACAACAGAGCAGGAAAATCTTTCTTTTCATTTTTATTTACCTCTCATAAATTTAGAGTGTTTCTGATTTCGGAAATTTAGAGCATTTCAGTTCTCGGAAATTTTAGAATTTCACCTTCTTTTTTGCTACTTTGCTCTCGTTGCCCACGCGGTCGAGAGCCGTCACGACATACGTATATTTCCCACCCTTGGCATAAGGTAGCTTGTACTGTTCGTCGCACGTGATACGCACGATGGCAGAGGCGTTGGAGATGTCCACCTTCTCGCCGTCGGCGAAGCGGTAGATGACGAAGCGCTGCACCTTGTCGCCCCATTTCTTAGCCTTCGGAGCCGCCCATGTGAGGAAGGGTCCGTCGGCAGTCCATGTCATCTTGAGGCTCTTCACCTTCTTGGGAGCCTTGTCGTCGAGGAAGGGCATGAGAGGCGGAAGCGCCGGAGTGCGCCAGTAGTAGTCGCGCAGGGTGTGTCCGATGTTCCCCACGTTGTCGGCCGCCGTCTTGGCATACCACAGCACGGTGCCCTTCACGCCAGGCATCTGCTGGTGGAGGCGGTGCTTGGCAGGAAGCTGGTGACTGGCAGGATTGTCGGGGTCGGGATATTTCGCCGTGCGCTCTATGTCCTCTCCGATGTAGAGCGGACGGTTGCTGGCGTGCTTGTTCCACCATGCGATGAGCGTCTTGTAGTCGGCGGCACGGTTGCCTATCTCCCAGTAGAGTTGTGGCACGTTGTAGTCCACCCATCCGTTGTTCACCCACAGGAGCACGTCGGCATAGAGGTCGTCATAGTTTTGCAGTCCGTTGGTATCGGAGCCGTTGGGGTCGTTGCGCTTGTTGCGGTAGATGCCGAAGGGTGAGACACCAAACTTCACCCAGGGCTTGACGGAATGGATGGCCTCGGAGAGTTGCTTGACGAAGCGGCTCACATTGTCGCGTCGCCAGTCTTGTATGGTAGCAAAGCCTCGGCTGTCGCTCTGATAGAGTTGGGCGTCGGGTATCTGCTGTCCTGCCACAGGATAGGGATAGAAATAGTCGTCGATGTGAAATCCGTCGATGTCGTAACGGGAGACGATGTCCCGTGCCACCTTGCAAATATAGTCTGCCGACTCCTGCAGACCGGGGTTGAGCAACACCAACTTGTCGTAGGCGAAACAGAGTTCGGGATGCTGCACCACGACACTGTTCTGCGCCAACTGTCCCATCGCCGTCGAGCCGTGCTTGGCACGGTAGGGATTGATCCAGGCATGCAGTTCCATGCCACGCTTGTGACACTGCTCCACCATCCACTGCAGGGGGTCCCAGTAGGGGGACGGTGCCTTGCCCTGCTGCCCCGTGAGAAACCTGCTCCAAGGTTCCAAGCTGCTCTCGTAGAGGGCGTCGCACTCGGCTCGCACCTGGAAGATGATGGCGTTGACACCATCGCGCTGCAACTCGTCCAACTGACTGCTCAGCATCTGCTGCACCTGTCCTGTCGTCTTGCCCATATACTGTCCGTTCACACACTGTATCCAAGCTCCACGAAACTCGCGTTTGTTCTGCGCATTCATCATCACTGCCACTGTCAGCAGCGCCAAGAGCATCAGTATTCTATTTACTCGCATCGACATATCTATATATAATATAAGGTATAGTTAAGAAAATTTGTTGTTCTAACTGAAAATCTTGACAAAGATAATAAAAAAAAAGAAAACAAGCATATAATTCGGATTTTTTATTTAAATTTGCATCGTACAAATCGAAGAATAACACAATGGAAAAGACCAAAACACTCATTATAGGCAGTGGACCAGCTGGCTATACCGCCGCCATCTATGCAGGACGAGCCAACCTCAGTCCCCTACTCTATTCAGGACAGCAACCGGGCGGACAGCTCACCACCACGACCATCGTAGAGAACTTCCCCGGCTACCCCGAGGGCGTGGACGGCAACGAGATGATGGACGACCTGCGCAGACAGGCAGAGCGGTTTGGGACGGAGATACGTGACGGAAGCATCGAGTCCATCGACTTCTCCTCGCGCCCCTACCACGTGGTGGACGAGGACGGGAAGGAGATAGAGGCCGACACCATCATCATCGCCACGGGAGCCACCGCCAAATACTTGGGACTTGCCGACGAGGAGAAATACCGCGGACAGGGCGTGTCGGCGTGTGCCACCTGCGACGGATTCTTCTACCGCAAGCGCACCGTTGCCGTCGTGGGCGGTGGAGACACGGCATGCGAAGAGGCTCTCTACCTCGCCGGTCTTGCCAAGAAGGTGTATATGATCGTGAGAAAGCCCTACCTGCGTGCCGCCGACATCATGCAGAAGCGCGTGATGGAGAAGGAGAACATCGAGATACTCTTTGAGACGAACACCGTGGGCCTCTTCGGAGAGAACGGTGTGGAGGGCGCCCACCTCGTCAAGCACAAGGGCGAGGCGAACGAGGAATGCCTCGACATCGCCATCGACGGTTTCTTCCTTGCCATAGGCCACAAGCCGAACACCGAACTGTTCCGTGGGCACATCGACCTCGACGAACAGGGATTCATCAAGGTGGTTCCTGGCACTGCCACCACCAACCTCCCTGGCGTGTTTGCAGCTGGCGACGTCGCCGACCCCGTCTACAGGCAGGGTGTCATCGCCGCTGCATCAGGGGCAAAGGCTGCTATCGAAGCAGACAGATATCTGCAAAAGTGAAGAGGGAAGAGTTAAGAGTTAAGAATCCAATAGCTTAAGGGAAGAGGGAAGAACGAAGAGTGAAAAACGAAGAGTGAAGAACGAAGAGTGAAGAATCCAAATGCAAATAGTTTATAAGCTGCAAGGCAAGAGGATTCTTCGTTCTTCACTCTTAACTCTTCACTTTCAAGAGGATTCTTCGTTCTTCACTCTTAACTCTTCACTTTCAAGAGGATTCTTCGTTCTTCACTCTTAACTCTTCACTTTCAAGAGGATTCTTCGTTCTTCACTCTTAACTCTTCACTTTCAAGAGGATTCTTCGTTCTTCACTCTTAACTCTTCACTTTCAAGAGGATTCTTCGTTCTTCACTCTTAACTCTTCACTTTCAAGAGGATTCTTAACTCCTTTAACTCCACATAGGCAAACCACTTTAAATCATAAAGATATGAAGAAAGTATTTCTTTTTGCAGCCGCCATCGCACTGACCTTGGCAAGCTGCGGCAACAAGACACAGCAGGGCAATGCCGCCGAGGGCGACAGCACTGCAGTAGAAAACGTAGACTCAGCAGCTGAGGGCGCTGAGGGCGCAGAGTCTGCTGCCCTCTCTGGCGAGACCCAGCAGACGGTGACAAAACTGACAGAGGAGTTGCAGAAAGCCCTTGAGTCAAAGGACGGCAAGGCTGCCTCTACCGCTCTCTCACAGTTGCAGACCACCTACCAGAAGTTGGTGTCAGAGGGTAAGCTCGAAGAGGCAAAGGCTTATGGCGAAGCCATCAAGAAGGTGGTGAGCGAGAACGCCGAGACCCTGAAGAGCGTAGCCAACGGCAACAGCACCGTCTCTACCCTCATCGACGGCATCAACAGTCTGCCTACCGCCGCCAACACTACAGCAGAGCAGGCAAAGGCTGCCGCCAACGCCATCAGCAATGCACCGTCGGCCATCAAGGACGCAGCCGAGAATGCTGCCAACCAGGCTGTGAGCAACGCCAAGGACAAGGCGAACGAGACTGTCAACAACGCCAAGCAGAAGGCTGCCGACAAGGTGAACGAAGCCAAGCAGAAGGCTGCCGACAAGGCCAACGAGGCTGTCAACAACGCCAAGCAGAAGGCTAACGACAAGGTGAACGAAGCAGCAAACAAAGCCCTGAAGGGACTGGGACTGTGATTAAAGGTAAAAAGGTAAAAAAGTAAAAAGGTAAAAAAGAGTGAAGAGAGAAGAGTTAAGAGTGAAGAATCCAAATGCCCTGCCACTGATAAACTATTTGCATTTGGATTCATCGTTCTTCACTCTTAACTCTTCACTTTCAAGAGGATTCTTAACTCTTCACTCTTAACTCTTCACTCTTCACTTTCAAGAGGATTCTTAACTCTTAACTCTTAATTCTTAACTAAATAAAATGACAGAGCAAGAAGCGCTGATGAGGACCTGGGTAGACCAACTGAACCAAGCCTCGGAAGCATACTACAACGGCAAGGGCGAACAGATGACCGACTATGAGTGGGACGCACTGTTCGACAAACTGAAACATCTGGAAGAAGAGACGGGCATCACCCTACCCGACTCGCCTACCAACAAGGTGTCGGAAGACACGCTGGCAGGACAGAAAGAAACGCACGAATTCGCCGCTCTGTCACTCGCCAAGACCAAGAGCGTCCCCGACCTTGCGAAATGGGCCGAGGGACGCCCCATATGGCTCTCGTGGAAGCTCGACGGGCTCACCCTCGTCGCCACCTACGACAACGGCAGGCTCACGCGCCTCGTGACGCGTGGCAACGGACACATCGGCACCAACATCACGCACCTCGCCGATGCCATCGCCGGCATCCCCCGACAGATACAGGAGCAGGGACACCTCGTCATCCGTGGCGAGGCGGTCATCTCCTACCAGGACTTCGAGCGATTCATCCTCGAGACGGAGGGTGACTACGCCAACCCGCGCAACCTCGCCTCGGGCTCTCTGTCGCTGAAGGACCCCGAGGAGGTGAAGCAGCGCCACATACAGTGGATTCCCTTCACCCTCGTATACACCGAGCACGACATCACCTCCTGGGGAGAGAGGATGGAGATGCTCGCCTCATTGGGCTTCCAGCCCGTGGAGAGAGAGCGCATCGACACGCCCGACCAAGCCCACATACAGGCTGCCATAGACCGCTTCACGCTGAAGGTGACAGACAAGAGCTTCCCCTTCCCCGTCGACGGACTGGTCATCGCCTACGACGACACCGCCTATGCCGCCACAGGGTCGGTCACAGGCCACCATGCCACGCGTGCCGGATATGCCTTCAAATGGCAGGACACCTATGCAGAGACGGTGCTCGACCACATAGAGTGGTCGTGTGCCGCCAACACCATCTCGCCCGTCGCCGTCTTCTCTCCGGTAGAACTGGAGGGCACCACCGTGCAGCGTGCGTCCCTCTGCAACATCAGTGAGTGTGAGCGCCTGGGCATCGGTGGGAAAGGCACTCGCCTGCAGGTCATCAAGGCTAACAAGATCATACCGAAGGTCATCAAGATCACCGAGATGGCTGGCTCCTTGGACATCCCCACACACTGCCCCGTATGCGGCAAGGAGGCCGTCATCACCGAGAGCGAGAGCGGCACACGCACCCTCCACTGCACCAACACCCTCTGCCCCGCCAAGGAGCTCAAGAAATTCGCACGCTTCGTGAGCAAGGAGGGCATGAACATAGAGGGCATCTCCGAGCAGACCGTCTCGCGGCTCATCAACGAGGGATACATCCAGGAGTATGCCGACTTCTACCACCTCGCACAGCACAGTTACCAGATAGCAAGCTTCGAGGGGTTCGGCAAGAAGTCCGTACACAACCTCCTGGAGAGCATAGAGAAGAGCCGCCACACCGACGGCAGGCACCTGCTCTACGCCCTGAGCATACCCCTCTGCGGCGGTGACGTGGCAAAGCGACTGCTCGGGAAATACAAGGTCGGCGAACTGGTGGAGACGGCACGGACAGCCCTCTTCGACGACGCACTGGCAAGCATCGACGGCATCGGACCGGAGAAGAGCGCACGCTTCATCGCATACTTCCGCGACGACATCAACTTCGAAAGGGTGCAGCGACTGCTCCGGGAACTCGACATCCACGACGACGACCAGCAGCCGCAGGGCGACAAGTGCCAGGGCAAGACTTTCGTCATCACGGGCGACGTACACCACTACAAGAACCGCAACGAACTGAAGGCGTACATCGAGAGCCAGGGCGGAAAGGTGACGGGAAGCGTCTCGAAGAGCACCGACTTCCTCATCAACAACGACGCCACGTCGGCAAGCACCAAGAACAGGAAGGCGCAGCAGCTCGGCATCAGCATCATCACCGAGGAGCAGTTCATCGAACGCTTCGCAAACTAAGAAACAACAATATCACACACACATATATAATGTACATAGCTATAGCAGGCAACATAGGCAGCGGAAAGACCACTCTCACCAAGATGCTCGCCAAGCACTACGGATGGAAGAAATACCTGGAACCTGTAGACGAGAACCCCTACCTCGCCGACTACTACCAGGACATCTCGCGGTGGGCGCTCAACCTGGAGGTGTACTTCCTCAAGCAACGCTTCAGGAGCCTCCTCGAAATAGAGCGCAGCAAGGAGAACATCATACAGGACCGCACCATCTTCGAGGGAGTGTACGTCTTCGCCGCCAACAACAAGAAGATGGGGAACATGGACGACCGCGACTTCGATACCTACATGGGGCTCTTCGACTCCATGATGCAGGTGGCGAAACTGCCCGACCTCATGGTGTACCTACGCTCCTCAGTACCCCACCTCGTGAAGAACATACAGCGGCGCGGACGAGACTACGAGCAGCAGATGCCGCTCGACTACCTCAAGGGCATCAACACGCTGTACGAGGACTTCATCTACCACAAATACAAGGGAAGGGTGCTCGTCATAGAGGTAGACCACCTGGACTTCGAGCACAACCCCAAGGAGTTTGGAGACATCGTGGAAAAGATTGACTCACAGCTCTTCGGACTCTTCTCCAACTCTGACATTCAAGAATAAACAACAACAACTGATTACTTTTTACAGATATGCATATAGCAATAGCAGGCAACATAGGAAGTGGCAAGACCACACTCACCAAACTACTCAGCAAGCGTTACGGTTGGAAACCCAACTTCGAACCCGTCGACAACAACCCCTACCTCGCCGACTACTACGAGAACATGAAGCGATGGTCGTTCAACCTACAGATATACTTCCTCAACAAGCGATTCCACGACGTGGTGGAGATATCACGATGCAAGGGCACCATCATACAGGACCGCACCATCTTCGAAGACGCCAAGATCTTCGCGCCCAACCTCCACGACAAGGGACTCATGAGCGACCGAGACTTCGCCAACTACACCGACCTCTTCGACCTCATGATAAGCCTCGTGAAGCTGCCCGACCTCATGATATACATACGCAGCAGCATCCCTACCCTCGTGAGCCACATAGAGAAGCGCGGACGCGACTTCGAGAAGAGCATACGCATCGACTACCTCCAGGGACTGAACGACCGATACGAGGAATGGATCAAGAACTACAAGGGCAAGCTCATCATCATCGACGGAGACCAACTGCACTTCGAGGAGAGCGTGGAGGACTTCCGCAAGATAACAGACCAGATAGACGCCGAGCTCTTCGGACTCTTCCCAATGGAGTGAAGAGTGAAGAGGGAAGAATTAAGAGTGAAGAACGAAGAGTTAAGAACGATGAATCCAATACCCTATAATGCATTTGGATTCTTAACTCTTAACTTAAGCATTTGGATTCTTAACTCTTCACTCTTCCCTCTTCACTTAAGCTATTGGATTCTTAACTCTTCACTCTTCACTCTTCACTTAAGCTATTGGATTCTTAACTCTTCACTCTTAACCCTTAACTCCATAAAAAATCCGACCGGCAAGAAGCTTCTCAGCTTCATGTCGGTCGGAATTTTTAACTGTCAGTGTCAGTGTCAGCACTTCTCTCTCTTCTACATTGCCGTGCAACTGGCTATGCCGAGGGTGGTGGCGAGAGCCGTGAGGATG
>CAVCDC010000028.1:0-29172 GCA_963600865.1 Firmicutes bacterium CAG:103 | reverse complement strand
TGTGTGGTCTGTGAACCGAAATCCAAAATAATAATCTTCTGTTGCATTTTTGTCTTTTATTTATTTTGATGAGATAATTCTTTTTTGGGGGAGTTAGAGAAGTTAAGGGAAGTTAGAGAGAAGTTAAGGGACAATAGCCTTTGTGGCGCGAGCCTCTTTTTACTTTTTTACCTTTAAAAGGAACTTTTCCGCCTCCCGTAGCGTCTCTTGCTTGCCTACATCCATCAGCATAAGGTCGCGTTTCACATATCCCTCGATGCGCACCTTGTCGCAGTGCTTCAGATAGAAGTCCATGATGGGGAACCGGTCGGGCTCCTCGTCCATCAAGGGGAAGAGGGAGGGGGCTACCATGTGAATGCCCGAGAAGGCATACATCTTATATTTCTTGGGGTCGAGATGGGGGTAAGGACTCTTCACCTCGCCCGTCTCGATATTCGTCCAGCCCACCAGTCGCATCGTGTCGTCGAAGAGGAGGTAACGTTTGGTCTTGCGCTCGCTCACCAAGAGGCGGGCAGCTATCGTGTCCTTTGCCTCCAACCCATAGAACTTATTGAGGTCTACATTGCTCAGGATGTCGACGTTGTGGATGAGGATGGGCTCGCAGGGGTCGAAGAGCGGATGCGCCTTCTTGATGCCACCGCCCGTTTCGAGGAGCTTTTCCGTCTCGTCGCTGATACGGATGTCCATGCCGAAGTTGTCGTTGTCGTGGAGATAGTCGATGATTTGACTGGAGAAATGGTGAACGTTCACTACAATGCGAGTGAACCCTGCATCTTTCAACTGAAAGATGACTCGTTTGAGCAGAGGTTCTCCCCCTACCCTTACCAGCGCCTTGGGAATGCGGTCGGTAAGAGGCTTCAGGCGAGTGCCCAAACCAGCTGCGAATATCATTGCTTGCATCATTGCTGTATTAATGTGCATGCAAAATTAGTAACTTTTTATGAGATTATTGAATTTACATGCTATTTTAATTCATAAAACAACAAAAAAAGCTACTTTCGCAAAAGTCACACAGCCAAATGTCTCCATATTCGTCCCTTAACTTCCCTTTCTGTCAATTCTTCCGATAGGCAGTCGGCGTAAGTCCAGTATTCTTCTTGAACACGCGGTTGAAGTGTTGGGAGTATTGGAAGCCGAGGTCATAGGAAATCTCTGCGACGTTTTTCTCCGAACCGAGGAGCATAGACTTGGCGAGGTCGACTATCTTGTTTTGGATGTATTCCTGCGCACTGATGCCCGTCACTTTCTTGATGAGGTCTCCAAAATAGTTGGGTGAGAGGCAAATCCTGTCGGCGAAGTATTTGACACTCGGCAGTCCCTTCATGTGTGGGGTGTTGTCTGTGAAGTAGTCGTTGAGCATGGACTCAAACTGGGTCAATACATCTTTGTTTTGCACCTCTCGGGTCTCAAACTGACGGGAATAGAAACGCATACAGTAGTTCAGGAGCAGTTCGATGTTCATGGAGATGAGCCGCTTCGAGAACTTGTCTGCCGGCTGGTTCAGTTCCATTTTTATCTTCTCCAGACAGTCGATGAAAAGACTCTTCTCTTCGTTACTGAGGTGGAGTGCCTCGTTGGAACGATAAGAAAAGAATGAGTAGTTGTGCATCTCACGTGCCAAGGGCGTACCCTTGATGAGGTCGGGGTGGAACAACAATCCCTTTGCCTGTGGCACGACACCCGGTGTCATCACCACATGCGTCACCTGTCCAGGGGCAAAGCTCGTCACAGTTCCCTCTTGGTAGTCATATTTCTGTCGCCCGTAGCGCACAATATTACAACCTAAGTTCTCTTTCAGAAAGAGGGCATACACACCGTAGTTGAGGCTAAACTCTTGTGGAAACTTCGTGGCATCTTTCATGTCAACAACTGCCACCAACGGATGCTGGGGCTTGAAGCCATGCAATTCGCAATATTTGTCTACAGAGTCGAGCTTGATGATTTCTTCCATAGCAGCAAAAATCTTCTTCTTCAGCCATTATTCCTTGATTGATGTTGCAAAAATACGTTTTTTTTCAATATGTACAAAATATTTATACGTATTTTATCTTTTTGGCGTTCCATCAAATGTGTTCTTCAGACGAAAGGGCACGGGCTGAAGGGTCTTGGAAGGTAGGTTAGTCGGTACAAGAAGCATAGGATAGGAGGTGCAAACACTTAGCTTCTTGGGGCGTTCGACTACCGTCAGCAGGTCTGCTGACTCCAGTCGGCAAGTCTGCTGAGCATAGTCAGCAGCTCTGCTGACTATGCTCAGCAACCCTGCCGTCAACTATGAAATATGGGATCCGAATATCCTATTCCTTTCTCAGTTTTGCCACCACATACTCCGAACGAGTTCCTATGCGGAACTTAGCCCCCCAGATGCCCATGCCAGAACTGACATAATACTCAGTCTTGCCTTTCTTCTGATAGCCGAACGACTTCTCGTACATCGCCCTTGTTATCCAAGAGACAGGCCAGACTTGTCCATCGTGGGTATGTCCGGAAAACTGAAAATCTATATGGGCTTTCTCTGCCCGCTCCAAGTGATAAGGTTGGTGGTCGAGCAATATCGTGTAATGGTTTGCTGTCGCTTACTCCGTCAGATAGGACAATGGCTTGCGGCGGATATTGGTACGGTCGTCCCTTCCGATGACAGTGATGCCGTCTACTGTTGCCACACTGTCTCGCAACAAGACGATACCAGCCATGTCGTAAAAGTCCTTTGCCTTCGGTTCGTTGGCATAATACTCATGATTGCCCAGACAGGCGTAGACTGGAGCCTTCAGCCGATGGAACTCTTCTGCAACATTCTCCAAGAGCAAGGGACGGACGCTGATGTCGATGATATCACCACCGATCAGTATCAGGTCGGGATGCTCGGCATTGATGATGTCGACCCATTGGGCAAACTCTTTCCTATCGATATGGTAGCCCAAGTGAAGGTCGCTTAGAAAAACGATTTTCTTCTCCCTCCTCCCAGGCGTCTCGCTTATCTCCTGCTGTGTCTTCAAAGTCAACTCCTGACGGTATTTGTTCTGGAAATGACAATAGCCATATCCTAAGAGGAGCACCATGAAGCCTGTCACACCTACTGCCGTTATGCCGTTGTGATACAGCCACGCTTTCGGCAAAAGATGCACCCAGCGGCATATGTCCAGCGCCAAAAATACGAGCACTAAATAGAGCAGGACTATGATCATCGAGTTGCCCGTCTTGTAGACAACTTTCGCCCATGCCAAAGGCAACCGCTCGTTGATGCCAAGGAAGCCGGAAAACATGAGGAGAAACGCTACTACAAACAAGCCCACTGCTACCCCTCGCCATACGGCAGGCAGAGGAAGCACAGCCCAGATGTGCCACGAGACATACACAATTCCCAAAATCGGCAATAACAAGAATGCCATCATCCAAACGATCCACATATTACTATCCAGTTTTCTTACGGCTGCAAAGTTACGAAAAACACCCGACAAGGGATGTATATCTTTTACGGATAAAAGTATAAAAATCACTCATGGTGCTTTATGCAATATTACACTTATCTCGTCAGTGAGAACTTGACGCTCAGGCCGAAGTCCTGCGTGGTAGTGGGGTAGCTGCTGCTGGAGAGCAAGGGCGTATTGGTCTGCCTGTCGTAGTAGAAGCTCATGGTGAGCATACGACTGAGCGTATAGTCGGCAGAGAAACTCAACTTCAGGGCATTGTTGCCGCTGCTGGCACTGCTGACCATCGAGGCGATGTCGCGGACGATGGAAGCCTGACGACGGAAACTGAAGTCGAGGCGCATGTTGAGGTCGTGGTTGACACCCATGCTGCGTTTTGAGGAGGATGAAGACGCAGTGTTCTTCTTGTCGTCCTTTTCTGCCGTCCCCTTGTTCTTGGAAGATGACTTAACCTTTCGCTTGGCACCGCCGAAGAAGTTGAAGTTGTTGATCTTGTAGCCCATGCCTATCACCCAGTCCTTGCTCAGAGCCTCGTTGATCTGCACACTCGTCATGCTCAGGTTGAGCACGCGCGTCTGCCTGTATTCAGCTTTGAGCGTCATGTTGTTGTTGAAGGTCATGTCCACACCGAGCAAGGGCGAGAACGCCTCGTTGATGCTTACCTGCGAGATATTGAACATGCTGCTTGGCGACGGGTTGCCCGTGGAGGTGTCGCTGATGAAGCCGATGCCGTTCATATACTCCTGGTAGGTGCTGTAACTATTGTAGCTTCCGATGGCGAAGATACTCTTGTAGGAGTGGTTGATGTTGATGCTCTTGAAGTTGTCTCTGAACCATGGCAGTTTGCTCAGTCCGCTGTAGCGCAGTGTCCAGTTGGGAAGCAGTCGCGAGAGTGCCGGGAAGAGAGACAACGACGAACCGCCCATGCCCGTGTAGGCATTGAGGAAAGCAGGTATCATCACGTCACCACTATATTTGTTGACAGGTGTCTGCTGTGCGTCAAACTTCTGTCCGGCGAGAGCTGTTCCCTCTGGATAGCGGGCACCAGCATACTGTGCCTCCACTTTGTTGCGGAAACCATCGAGCGAGTTGACAAACTTCTCGAATGTCTTGCTGCGATAGCCACTGTTGGCATTACCCATACCCTCGAAAGCCGAACCGAGCGACACCGTGGTGATGGTGAACGCGCCGCTCTGCGTGGTAGGCATTCCTTCATACATATACTGTACGCTCTTCCTCGTGGTCATGGTGCGCGAGGCATTGAGGTCTATCTTCAGATTCTTCACTGGTTCGAGCGTGAGTCTCAGCTGCAGGTCTTCCGTCTTGCTGCTTGTGGCAGGAGAGGCGATGGAGTCGGACATGAGCAACCAGTCGTTCTCGGCAGCCTTGTTGATGTAACTGTCGTCCACCATGCCAAAGGCAAAGCCAAGACCCGGTGCGAGAGCTCCACGGCTGCTCTGTCCCAAGGCGTCGCCTACCGTAGGCAGGAAGCCGGGCAACGTAAGCTGATAGTTGTTGCGGTAGGTGAAGCTGACATTGCGTACCATCATCGCCAGACGAGCTGCTACCTGTGCCACCTTATACCAACCCTTGTCCTCGATTGGGTCTTTGGGGAGCACCGATATTTTCACCTTGGTGTTGGTGTCCACCCTTGAGATGATCTTGATTTGGTTGGCGTTCACCTTTCTGTATTTCAGTTTGAAGACCTTGCCGTCTTCCGTCTTGGCAGAGACGATGAGGCGCTTGGTGTTCTTGCCGTGGTTGATGTTGAAGCTCGTGTCGGGAAGGAGTACGATTTCCTTCTCGAAAGCACGCTTGTTCTTGGGCAGGTTCTTCTTTTGCTGCTCTGCCTTTTTGTTGGCTTTGCTTCGCCATTCCTTTTCCGCCTCGTCGGGGTCTTTTCCTGCCTTTACTGCCTCGGCTCGAATATTCTGCAGTTCTTGTTGCTGCTTCTTCGCCTCCTGCTTTTTCTTTTCGCGGTCTTGTTTCTGTTTCTGTATCTGACTGCGTGACATCTCCTTGTCAAACTTCTGGTTGACAGCTTTGAGGAAAGGCACGTGGTTGTACAGTTTCACCATGTTGAACGAACCGTTGATGGAAGCCTCCCTGTTGGTGTTCACCGTGTTGCCATAGCTGGTTCCGTCCTCGTCTTCCGTACCTCTGTTCCATGAGTAGGTAGCGTTGTATGCGGCATCGGCATTGAGCCAGTCGAATGCTGGCAGAAGGTTGAGTGGTGCCTGATAGGAGGCGGTGAATGTCTGGTTGTAGTCGAGTGGTGCGCCCCAGTGCTTGATACTGGTCCACACTGAATCTTTCCATGCTTGGTAACGGTCGGGGTACAGGTCTTTGTTGACGGGAGTATATGGCTCCTCTATCTGTGCCCTCGTAGCACTCTTGAAGTTGGCGTGCAGGTTGCGTGTCAGGTCCCATCTCAGAGAGAACTCGCGGTTCCATCTGAACTGTTCACTGAAGTTGAGCGGCAGTTGGCTGCTGGATGCCGAAGCCTCCATGTCACGTTCCTGTTGCTCGTGGTAGTACCTCGTCATCTCGGTATTGAACGCCACGTTCTGCGGCAGCCAGTTCAGTCCGAACCGTCTCAGGATGTCAAACCACTTGCTCTTGTTCTTGATCTTCTTGAATGGTTCCCATGCCTTGTAGACAGGAGTCCACGAGTAGTCGAGCGCACCTCTCCAGTTGTCCTCATTCTCATAGACAGTTGTCTCGCCAGAGGTATGCTGGTGTGAGTGGCTGTACGAGAAGGAGAAGTTGGCTGGGTCGTAAGGCATAGGGTGCCTTTTGGTGGCGATGCCGAAGCGTGCGTTTGATATGGAGAAGTTGGTGTTGGTGACCTTTGTCACGGCAATGCTCTCTATGGAGTCGCGCTCCTGTTTGGAGCCGGCGGCATCGAGGGCATCCTTCAGTTCCATATCGGTGTCGAGCGGATTGTATTTTGGTGAAGTCCGCTCTTTGGTGACACTATAATAAAGAGGTATAGTGACCTTAGCCTTGTCTGGGAAGAACTTACCAAGTTCGAGGCTTGTGGTGATGCTGTACGAACCGTAGGTGTCGGTGCTCCTACTTGTCACACCGTCTTCGAGGCCTCCGAAGCCCTCACTTACGTAACGGCCCGTGGCATTGACACTACCCAGGTCGGAGAGCTGCACGTTGAGGTTTCCGTTGGCAGCCCATCCGCCCTTGTTGTTCTGTTCGAGCAGACGCAGTTCGTTGACCCACACCTCTCCGCTCTTCACATCACCCGAGTTGTTGCGCACACCTATCATCATGGTCTTGATCTCTCCAAGGGTAGGATTGCCGACGATGGTGAGCTTGTTGTTGGGATGGTTGGTGTCATAGGCGGTGTAGGGCGACGTGTAGGTGGCGAGTCCCTGTGCCTTGGCCTTGTTGCGCTCTTTCTTCAGGTTGGTAAAGATGCTGAGGCTTACGTCGAGCATGTTGTCCTGCGGCCACACCTTGAGGCAGTCGTCATAGCTGTAACGGCTGTATGTGCCTTCGGGAGTGAGCGTAAGTGGAATCTCATACTCGTAGTAGTTGTTCTTGTAGTCGCTTCCCAGTCGTATGAATACCGCCAACTGGTTGTTTTGCAGTTGGGTGGTGTTCTGTGCGAGGGCATTGGCGTGTACGAACATCTGCAATTTCTTGTAGTGCCTGATGTCGAGTGTGGTGTTCTTGTACACCGCCTTTGACTCGCCCGTGCTAAGGTTCTTCACTACCAGGCTCAGTGCCTGTTCGTTGTCCTCTACGAGCTGTGGCTGCGAGGGGTCTTGTCCGCGCTGGATGCCTGGAGGCAGTACATAGTTGACAGGCACTTTCTCTCCGCTTTCCTCTATGCTGACGGCACTTGCTTCGAGCGTGCCTCCGCTGGCAGAACTGAGCTGCTGGTTGTAGGTGCGCCATGTACCTCTTACAAGGTCGAGCGTTCCGAAGCGCAGCACGATGGGCTTGGAGAAGTTGGTAAGGAACATGCGCATGAAGCGTATGCTTGAAAAGTCGTTGATGGATCCCACCTTGGAATCGTACTGGTTCAGCGGGATGCGGAACTGGTACCAGGTGCATGTCGACTGTGAACCGTCGCGCAGAGTTTGTGAGTACTCTCTCTTGTCCACGATGTAGTTGGAGCCCACGACGAGGTCTTCCGGACGGATGCTGACATGATACTGGTAGTATTTCTCATACTCGTTGAGCGTGAAGTCCTGGTTGATGTCCTCCACGTCTGGGGTTGTCTTGTATGAGGTGTCGTAGCTCTCTGTTCGGTTGTCGCTGTCGGGCGAGTTGCCCTGTGGGTTGTTGATATACTTGTAGCGTTGCAGGATGGGTGTCTGCAACTGGTCCCAGTCTGAGCCTCTGAAGTAGTGGTAGTCGTCGTGCGCGGGGTCGGAATAGATACTGTCAAACACCGCCTGGTTTACCTTGCCCTGTATCTGGTCGAGATATACGCTCTTGTAGAACTCCCTTTCCTCTTCGTCGTTGAGGCCGTTGAGACCTACGTCCTGCAAGGCACGGCTTCCCGATGTGGTGGCGAAGGCGTATGTCACGGTGCTCTGTGTCGGTACTTTTCCCCATTGTGTCATGGTGTAGCTCTGCGAACCGTCTACAGGCATGCCGCTCTCATAGAATTTCTTGCCGTCGCGTAGCACGTCCTCGCTCACCTCACCGAGGTTGATGTAGAAGTCACCACCATACTGTGAGGCATCGCCCTGTGCACGTGAATAGATGAACGGGTCGAGCATCCAGAACTCGATATACTCGATGTTGGCTTGCTCGAAGTCATTGGTGTCAAGTTTTCTCATCATACCTCCCCAGTTGCCCTTTGGCGAAGCAAAGCGACCGTTCACATTCAGGTCGGGGTTGAAGTTGTAGGGACCTGGCTCGTCGGGATAATAGGCGAGGTTGAGCACACTGAGCGTGCTTGAAGCCCCACTGTACGAACTCTGTTGTCTGAGGGGGAATAGTTCGCTGACATACACCTCTCTCACATAGTGGTTGGAGAGTTGGGCGAGGTCGCTCTTGATGTGTCCTGGCGTGAGCGAGTTGCCGCGTTGTGTGAAGAGTGGGTCTATGGTGTACCATGCCAGTCGGCTGCGATGGAAACCACTGGTGAGTCCTGTCTTGTCGCTATAGTCTGACTTGAATGCGTCTGACGGTACGCTGGAGAGAATCCATGATGTAGGTGTCTTGACATCGATGGTGTTCTTGGTGGTCTCGAAGTCATCGAGATATGAAGCGTTGTCCTGTGTGCCGCTTGCCTGTCCTGCGAAGAGTTTGGCAAACTCACCGGTAAAGGAAATCTGGGAGGGCTGTGTGAGGTGGAGGAGTGGTATCTTGTCGAGCATGTTGGTAAGCCACTGGCTCTCCTTCTTCCAGTTGATGTTGAAGCCCACGAGGGTGTTGTTGAGTGGTTCGGAACCCATGTTTACCTTGGTGGTGAGTGCCTGCTCTGAGAGGTGTTGCAGTGTACCGCTTATCTGGAAGTTCTTGGAGAAGTCGTACTCCCAGTTGAGTCCCATCATGGTCTTGCGCATCTGCCCGTAGTCGGTGTTACTTTCGAGCGAGACGTTGACAGCTGTTCCTGCATCGATGATGCTCTGGTTGATGATGGTCACCTCTCCTGCACTGTAGTCTACGGTGTAGTCCGTTCCCTCGGTGAGCTTCACGCCTCCGGCAGTGACGAGCACAGAGCCTTGTGGTACATCGTAGGCACCGAGCGAGATGACGTTTGCCGCAGTGCCCTTAAACTGTCCCGTAAGAATGAACTTGTTCTTTTCGGCTATCTGCTTTGCCGTCGTCTTGGTGGTGGTGTAGAGCTGGGTGAAGGCATACTTCTCTGCCGTTGCCGAGTCGGTGCGTTGCTTGAGATAATTGAAGAGATACGAACCAAAAGGCTCTACCTTTGGAATGAAGACGCGTCCGTTGTTGACGGTGTATCCTGCCACGTAGTCGAAGTATCCGTTGCTGTGTGCATTGTTGTTGTTGTCGAGGCGGTCGGCACCGAGCAGTTTGATGATTGGCGTATCCTTCACCTTCGTCTCAGGAATGTAGTTGAGGTAGACACCTGTCGTGTCGCTCTGGTACTTCACGTCGAGGCGGAACTTTTCCTTTTCCACCTGCGAGGCAAGGTAGTAGACGTTCTTCATCATCAGGTCCCAGTTGCCCTGCTGTGGGTTGTTGCTGGTGTTCTTGAGTGACTTGACGAAGAGAGCTTGCTTGGTGTCGGTGAGGTCGGAGGCAAACTCGCCTACCTGATAAGTGACGCCGCCGTAGGTATACTCGAATGCCACTGCCAGAACCTGGTCGGTTTGCAGGGTGCTCTTGAGTGAGACGTATCCCATGGCGCTGTTGAGCGTATACTCCGAAGAGGAAAGCAGACGGGCACTTTCGAGTTTCTCGAAGTCATCACCGCCGGTGAGACCTCCTCCTTCGAGGGTTGTCGCCGCCTGGTCGATGTCACGTGCTGCGGCATACTGGCTCACGAGGGCGTCATACTCCGTATTGGCTCTATTGGCAGGCACGGGCATGGCACCAGTGGTCCACATGCTGTTGCTGATGCGGCTCTCCTCTCCGAGGTCGGTCAGAGCCACGATGTTACGCGTGTTTGCCGTGGTGGCAGTCTTGTTGGTTACCCATATCTCTACGCGGTTGATGGTGATTCCGGTCGTGAGGTTGGGCAGTTTCTGCATCCATGCATCGTAGTGGTCGCGGAAGTAGCGAGAGAGGAAGAAGTGCCTGTTCTCCTCGTAGTCGGCAACGTTGATCTCGAAGGGAGTGAGCTGTACACCGCCTTTTGACGAGACGCTCTTGGAAGCCGACTTCTTCTGCGAAGCCACCAACTGTAGTTTCAACTTACCAAACTGTAGGTCTGTGCGCAGACCGAAGAGGCTGCTTGCACCCTTGATGAGTGACGAGTTGGAGGGGAAGGAGATGTTACCCGCTTCTACGAGTTTGACAATCTCGTCTTCCTTACCGTCGTACTTCAGTTTCATGTTCTGGGCATCGTAGTCGAACGTGGCGTCGGTGTTGTAGTTGAGGTTCATGTTCACCTTGTCGCCCACCTTTCCGTTCACGTTGAGGTTTATCTTCTCGTCGAAGTCCATCATGGTGGTCTTGCGGTTGCGTATAGGGAGCGAGGGGTTGTCTATGTTTTTCAAATTCACGCCAAACTTCAGTTCGGCAGTACCTTGTGTGCGCACGCGTATACCGCCCGGTCCGAATATCTTCTCGGCCGGTCCGAGGTTGAAGTGCATATCGGTGAAGTCGAATTTCTCCTTTCCCTTTGCTTTGTATATCTCGTCGTTCTGCTTGCGGTAGTATGCCCTCCTGTCGTTGAGCTCGCTCCACGCCATATACTCCGCCGGTGTCATCATGATGGGTGCCGAAAGCCATGTGTTGCCCATCTTGTTGCCTACGACGTATCTTCCAAGCGTGTCGTTGTATTCCACTTGGTACTTCATGTTGTCCGGACGCTGTAGGTCGAGCGGACTCTGGTAGAGGTCGCCCATGGTGATGGGCTGTGTGCGCTGTATGGGCCACCTGGGGTGGAGCAGCGAGTCGGGGATGGTGTCCTCGTCGGCGAGTATGGGCTGTGCTGTCACTCCTGTTGTGGCAGTCTTCTTTCCCTTGCCGTCACTGCCTTTGGCACTTTTGCTGTCGTTCTTTCGTGCTTGTTGCTGTGGTGGCTTTTGTGCGGTGTTGCGCTGTTTGTCGTCTTGCGGAAACGGCATGTCCACGGCATGGCCGATGAGCGAAACCATCAGCAACACCACTAACAGGTAGGCGTATCTATGTTGTCTTTTATTTCTCACGTTACTTACTTGATTTGCTTCAGTGCCAGTTTGATGACCTCTTCCACCTTGAGTGTGGGTTGTGCCTTGAGTAGTTCGCCCACCACCTTAGCCGATGGTGCTGGGGCAAAGCCGAGCATGGCGAGAGCACTGACAGCCTCGTCTCTCACGGCGGAGTCTATGGCTGGGGCGGCACCGCCTGCTGGCAGTTCGTCGGCAATGCCGAGGCTGACAATCTTGTCGGCAAGGTCGACGATGATACGCTGTGCAGTCTTTAGTCCGATGCCCTTCACGCCTTTGAGCATCTTCTCGTTGCCCGAAGAGATGGCAGCGCACAGTTCCTTGGGCGACATGGAGGAGAGTATCATCCTTGCCGTGTTGCCGCCAACGCCCGAGACAGTGATGAGCAGTCGGTAGAGTGATCGCTCCTGTTTCCCGGCAAAGCCGAAGAGAGTGTATGAGTCATCCCTTCCTCCTGTGACGAGGTTTTCGTGAACATACAGTTTTACTTCTTTCTTGCCCTGGATGGCTGTATAGGTGTTGAGCGATATGCCGAGAGCATAACCAACCCCTGTTGCCTCTACTACGGCTTGTGTCGGGGTCAGGTCTGTCAGTTCGCCCTTGATGTATTCTATCATAGTTTTTGTCTTTGATTATAATGTTGTGTGTTCGTGCTTTGACCTTCTGCCATTCGCGCACGTACCCTATAATAACGCAGTCATTGGATATTTATTGTCATAAGAGTAAAAAAAGGCAACCATCAGAAGCGATAACTTCGCTAATTTCCTCCTAAATTCCCTCTAATTTCCTCTTGATTTCTCCCAAACATCTCAGTTTTTCATGCTTTCTCTATCTTCTTAAAAACTCCTTGTTGCTTCCATTTTGTAACTTTTAGGAACATGAAATAGTGAAATTATAATATATTATGGCATTTCAAAGTTAAAAAAGCTGTTAATGATATGTTTTTTCGTAGAAAACAACTACTTTTGCATACGAAAAACATAACCGAAACAAGTCAATACAACCAAATAAAAGAAAACAACTAATGAAAAAATTCAGAGCAGCCGTAGTAGGATACGGCAACATCGGTAAGTTTACCGTAGAAGCCCTTGAGGCATCTCCCGATTTCGAGATTGCAGGCATCGTGCGCCGTCAGGGCAGTACCAACAAGCCAGCAGAACTGGCAGCTTATGAAGTGGTGGACGACATCACGAAGCTGAAGGATGTAGATGTAGCCATCCTCGCCACTCCAACTCGTTCATGCCCTGAGTATGCAGAGAAGATCGTTGCCCTCGGCATCAATACCGTCGACAGCTTCGACATCCATACCAGCATTCTCGACTATCGTACCAAGCAGATGGAGAACTGCAAGAAGGCTGGTAAGGTAAGTGTTATCGCTGCCGGTTGGGATCCAGGTTCAGATTCGATTGTGCGCGTTCTCATGGAAAGTCTTGCTCCTAAGGGACTTACCTACACCAATTTCGGTCCTGGTATGAGTATGGGTCACTCTGTATGCGTGCGCAGCAAGAAGGGTGTAAAGGAAGCTCTCTCTGTCACCATTCCTTTGGGTGAGGGCATCCACCGCCGCATGGTGTATGTAGAACTCGAAGAGGGTGCCACTCTCGAAGAGGTGACAGCCGAAATCAAGGCAGATCCTTACTTCGCTCACGACGAGACACATGTCTTTGCCGTGACTTCTGTTGATGATGTAAAGGATATGGGACATGGTGTGAACCTCGTGCGCAAGGGTGTGTCTGGCAAGACGCAGAACCAGCGTCTGGAGTTCAATATGAGCATCAACAACCCCGCCCTCACTGCTCAGGTGCTTGTGAATGTGGCACGTGCTTCGTTCCGTCTCCAGCCCGGTTGCTATACTATGCCTGAGATTCCTGTTATCGACATGCTGCCCGGCAGTCGTG
This sequence comes from Firmicutes bacterium CAG:103, assembly GCA_963600865.1. Taxonomy (GTDB): domain Bacteria; phylum Bacteroidota; class Bacteroidia; order Bacteroidales; family Bacteroidaceae; genus Prevotella. Next base: position 16,032 of record CAVCDC010000028.1, on the reverse strand, counting down.
AGGATATCGTTGCAACACTCGTGTAATAAGGGAAGAGTGAAGAGTTAAGAGTGAAGAATCCACTTGCAACTCTGAACAAGTTAAGAGTTAAGAGTGAAGAGAGAAAAATCCACTTGCAACTAACTCCGAACAAAATAAAAGGCTCGCAAGAATTTCCATAACAGGAATCTTGCGAGCCTTCTATGTTTTAGAATGCATTTGGATTCTTCATTCTTCTCTCTTCATTCTTCACTCTTCGTTCTTCCCTTTCCCTCTTCCCTTCCTATTTGTGTGTCATGATGTCGAGTACCATTTCGTCCGTGGCACGCATGGCGTCGGCACCGATAGAGGTGAGGTTGTGTATGCACTTGTCAACATCATCATCTACAATTCCTTCTGCCGACGTGACACATTTCCCTTCCATGGAGAGTAGGGCAGAGAGGAGAGCTGTGCTTACTCCTGACGAAATCTTGAGTGCGCAACTGGGTTTAGCTCCGTCGCATATCATTCCAGTAAGGTTTGCCACCATGTTTTTCACCGAGTTACAGATGCGCTGGTAGTCGCCGCCCATGAGGTAAGTGATGCCACAACTGCTTCCTGTGCTTGCTACGACGCAACCACAGAGCGCCGAGAGCTTGCCAAGACTCTGCTTGATGTAGATGGCAGTGAGGTGGCTCAGTATGAGTGCCCGTATGAGTTCTTCCTCCGTATTCTCGTTCTCCATGGCATAGACTACAACGGGATTGGTGGCGCAGATGCCTTGGTTGCCGCTTCCGCTGTTGCTCATGACTGGAATCATGGCGCCGCCCATGCGAGCGTCGCATGCTGAGGCAGTGCGTGAGAGAATGTGTGAGAAGATATTGTTTCCGAAGATACCGTGGCTCAGCGGACGGTCCATGGTCTTGCCAAGGCAGTGCCCATAGTTGCCTTTGATGCTCTCTTCGGCAGCCCGCATGTTATATTCCTTGGTCTTGAGGATGAAGCGTATCTCGTCGAGTGGTGCCGTCATGGCAAAGTCGTATACCATGCTGAGGCTTAGTTGTATGTCCTGCTCCTCATCGTTGTCGCTTCCGTCAGAACGTTCGTCGAGCACCACTTCGTTGTTGCGCTCAGCAAAGACGAAGTGCGTATGGCTACCACTGATGACAGCCGAAGCCTGGTCTTTGCCAGCATGGCACACCACCTCGATGTAGAGCTTCTCGTTGATGCCTTGCTTAATCTTGATGTCTATGTCGGCATTCTCCATGAAGAGCTTGCCCTGCTGTAGGGTGTCGGGTGTAAGGTCCTTGAGTACCTCCAGTCCGTATTCCGGTTTGCCGATGAGGGCACCGAGCGATACGGCGATGGGGAGTCCGATCATCCCCGTGCCCGGTATGCCTACGCCCATGGCATTCTTCAGCATGTTGGGACTGAGCAGCACCTTTATCCTGTCGGGGCGCTTGCCGAGAAGTGTAGCAGCCTTGGCTGTGCACAGTGCCACAGCCATGGGTTCGGTACATCCGATGGCTGGCACCACTTCCTTGTTGATGAGTGCGATGATGCGCTCTCGTGTCTTCTTTTCCTGCATGGTTATATTTGCAATTTGTGTACAAAGGTACAAAAATAACTCTGTTCCCGAAAGTTAGAGAAGTTAAAGAAGCTAAAGAGGTTGGTGAAGTTGAAACAACCAGTAGATGATGAAGGAGAAACGGAGGGGGAAGCAACTGCTTCGCACAGAAGAAACCATTACCCGCAGAAGTTTAGGTTAAATGATTGAGTGTTGTCTTGCCGCCTCTTTCTTGTATCTGCCAAAAAATAAAGCAGGAATATCAAAAAAATGAGTGCTCTGAGGAGAAATATCGTTAATTTTGCAGCAACATTAACGAAAGAACAACACCTTTGCCTTTCGGGTAGAGGTTACCTGAACAATTAAAAATCAAAACACGCGAACAATGAAAAGTGTACTGGAGGGCCGTACAGCCCTAAAGAAAGAAGTGGAGAAGATTGCCGAAGTAGCAGGCTACTTGTGGCAGAATGGATGGGCCGAGCGTAATGGCGGCAATATCACCGTCAACATCACCGACCTTGTAGACGACGAGATGAAGGCGCTTCCCGCCATCAGCGATGTGAAGCAAATTGGTACGTCACTGCCAGCGCTGAAGGATTGTTACTTCTTCTGCAAAGGAACAGGCAAGCGCATGCGCGACCTGGCACGCTGGCCTATGGACAACGGCAGCATCATACGTATCCTCGACGACTGTGCGAGCTATGTCATCATAGCCGACAATGCCGTGATGCCCACCTCTGAGTTGCCGAGCCACCTCAGTGTGCACGCACGTCTCATAGAGAAGGGCTCTCCCTACAAGGCTACTGTCCACACCCATCCCATAGAGCTTATTGCCATGAGCCACAACAAGGCATTCATGGGCAAGGACGTGTTGAGCAACCTGCTCTGGAGCATGATACCTGAGACGAAAGCATTCTGTCCGTTAGGACTTGGCATCGTTCCCTACGCACTGCCTGGCAGTCTTGACTTGGCTGACGCTACGCTGCGTGAGTTGGAAGACTACGATGTGGTGATGTGGGAGAAGCATGGTGTCTTTGCCAAAGGACTGGATGTGATGGATGCCTTTGACCAGATAGACGTATTGTCGAAGAGCGCCAAGATATATATCGACGCAAAGAGTATGGGCTTCGAGCCTGACGGCATGAGCCAGGAGGAGATGGCTGAGATGACCCGTGCCTTCAACCTGCCAAGGTAAAGGACTGTCGGAAGTTTATAAATCACATACATCAACAAAAAACGTTTGTGCTATAAGGGAAAAGTCCCCATGGCACAAACGTTTTTTCTGTTGTTGCTTACGTTTTTTCTGTTATTGCTTACGGACGGCACAGGACATTGCACACCTTGTCCTGGAAGCGTCGTGCATTGTTGCCGTGCATGATGCCGTTGTTGAGGATGACGAAGCAGAGGTCGTGTCCGTTGGCGGCAGTGCAATAGCCAGCGAGAGTAATGATGCCAGTCAGAGTTCCCGTCTTGGCTTGCACGTTGTTATAGGCAAAGGTGCCCTTCATGCGTTTCTTCAGTGTTCCGTCGACACCAGCTATGGGCAGAGATGACTTGAGGTGAGGGTAGATATTCTCGTTGCGGTACGCATAGCGCAGCAGCTTACATTCCAGTTCGGCACTCACATAGTTGTAGAGTGACAGTCCTGATCCGTCGGCAAGTTTGTAGCGAGAAGCATCTAATCCTACCTGGCGAATCAACTGCCGTTCTACGCTCCTCGCACTCTTGGCACTGGCAGGGCGGTTGCCTGTCGATGCTGCCACTTGGTAGTACATGCATTCAGCGTAGAGGTTGTCGCTCTCCTTCATCATCTTGTGCAGTATCTGGTCCATGGTGTGGAAGCGGGTACACACAGAGAACGCACTTGCCGGGCACCGTGCCGAGAGCACCGTGTCGCACTCCAAGACTACGCCGCGGTCTTTCAGTCGAGCCACGAAACGTTTCATGAAATCATCCTTCCGTGCAAAGACGAGAGGGGAGAGCACGGGGTTGTCATCGTCCCAGCACCAGCCTTCGCCCAACAGGTCGGCATCTTTCATCGTACGGTCTTCGTACACCTTTCCGCGGATGGTGTCCACGCCCATTTCGCACAGGGTGGTGACAAATGCCGTCATGTCGTCGCTGTTGAACCTCGGGTCCATGCCACCTATGCAGTATACGTCACCATGGAGCACACCGTTCTCTATCTTTCCCGTATATTTCAGTTGTGTCTTGAACTGGTATCCGCCACCCAACTTGTCGAGGGCACTGATGGCTGTGATTAGTTTCATGGTACTTGCCGGTCGCATGAGTTGGCGCTCGCGGTAACGGTAGAGGCAACTGTCTGCTTGGAGATCCCATACCATGATGGCAGCCTGGGATGTCTCGAACATCTTGTCTTCCAACAGCCTGTCTAAGTCGTGTTGCAGCGACTGAGGCCAGGGCAGTCGCAGGGTGTCCGCTGCGATGGCGTCTGCAGCGATAGTATCTGCGGCAATGGTGTCAACTACCGTTTCCTCCTCTTTGTTTTCCAATACCTCCTCTTCTTGTCCGTCTGTCGTCTTCAGACTTTGTGCCGACATGGAGGATGTGCTCCATACCGCCATGAGACAGAGCAAAAGGAAGTGTATCGTTGTCTTGTGTTTGAATTTATATTTATGTATTGCCATAATAGCAGTCTTCTTTTTTTTACCTTTTTACCTTTTTACGGCGTTAGCTCTTTTTACTTTTTTACCTTTTTACCTTTTTACGGCGTTAGCTCTTTTTACTTTTTTACCTTTTTACCTTTTTACGGCGTTAGCTCTTTTTACTTTTTTACCTTTTTACCTTTTTACGGCGTTAGCTCTTTTTACTTTTTTACCTTTTTACCTTTTTACGGCGTTAGCTCTTTTTACTTTTTTACCTTTTTACTTTTTTACCTTTAAACGGCTTTTTTACCTTTAGATAGTTCTTTCAGGAAAGCCTCTTCGTTGTCAGGCTGTACGGTAACCATGTTGCCCACGTTGCCATACTCGATGAGCAAGGCATGTTCGAGTCCGAAGAGAGACTTCACCCGTTCGGTGTGTGTCACGTCGCACAACGGCACATTCCTGTTGGAAGAAAATCGTCCCTCGTCGATGATAAGAAACTCCATCTCCTCGTCCATGTCGATGGGCTTCACTCTGCGAAAGGTGTAGCGGGTGTGCAGGATGCGCTCTATCATCCCCACCACGACAATAGCCACCAAGATACCCACGATGGCCACTTTGATCCAAAAGAAATACAGAGCCAACAGCGAGAACAGGGCTATGCCTGCCTTGGCTGTCAGCGTGATGCGTTTATGGAATGTTCTTTCTGTCATTTTTCTTCGTTTATAAGGTCGTCTTTTCTCCTTATATGATGCACATGTAGGCAACGCAAAAGAGCAAAAACCTCTGCAAAAGTACAAAAAATATGGCTTTTACTCTACATTTTCAATATAAATTATTACTTTTGCAACAGATAAGGCCAGCAGACTGACTGTGCTGCTTGCCGAAAGAACACGGTTCGTAGAACAAGTTTTTAAGCTAACCAATGGTTTATAAGTATGATTTCCTGATTATCGGCGCAGGAGTTGCCGGTATGAGTTACGCCCTGAAAGTAGCCAGAGCGCACAAAGGCAAGGTGTGTATCATCTGCAAGACCTCGCTCGACGAGGCCAATACATCGTTCGCACAGGGCGGTGTAGCCTCAGTAACCAATCTTGAAGTGGACAACTTCGACAAGCACATTCAGGACACGATGATAGCCGGTGACTTCATCAGCGACTACCAGGCAGTCAAGCAAGTAGTGACGAAAGCCCCTGAGCAGATACGCGAGTTGGTGGAGTGGGGCGTACACTTCGACAAACAGCAAGACGGCAAGTTCGACCTTCACCGCGAGGGGGGACACAGCGAGTTCCGCATCCTCCACCATGCTGACGACACGGGTGCCGAGATACAGCGTGGATTGATGGAGGCAGTGCGCAGCAACCCTGGGATAGACATCAAGGAGAATCATTTCGCCGTAGAGATTATCACGCAGCACCACTTAGGCGCACGTGTTACCAGGCGCACACCATACATCAACTGCTATGGTGCCTATGTGCTTAACCCCAATACGCAGAAGGTGGACACTTACCTGAGTAAGGTGACCGTGATGTGTACGGGCGGTTGCGGTGCGGTCTACCAGACCACCACCAATCCTGTCATCGCTACTGGCGACGGTGAAGCCATGGTCTATCGTGCCAAGGGAACAGTTGCCGACATGGAGTTCGTACAGTTCCATCCCACAGCCCTCTTCCATCCGGGAGAGACCCATCCCGCCTTCCTCATTACCGAGGCTATGCGAGGCTATGGTGGTATCCTGCGACTGCCCAACGGCGAGAGCTTCATGGAGAAATATGACGAGCGCCTGAGTCTTGCGCCTCGCGACATCGTGGCACGTGCCATCGACAAGGAAATGAAGATACATGGTCTTGACCATGTGTGTCTCGACGTCACCCATAAGAACCCCGACGAGACACGCCACCACTTCCCCAATATCTATGCCAAGTGTCTCAGCATAGGCATAGACATTACCAAAGACTACATCCCTGTGCGCCCTGCAGCCCACTATATGTGCGGTGGCATCAAGGTAGACCTCAACGGACAGTCGAGCATCAGCCGCCTCTATGCCTTGGGCGAGTGCTCCTGCACCGGACTACATGGTGGCAACCGTCTGGCAAGCAACTCGCTCATAGAGGCGGTGGTCTATGCCGAAACGGCTGCCCAGCACAGTTTGGAACATGTAGACGAGTATGACTTCAACGAGAAGGTGCCTGCCTGGAATGACGAGGGTACGCTTACCAATGAGGAGAAAGTCCTTATCACACAGAGTGTGAAGGAGGTGGGCGAGTGCATGAGCAACTATGTGGGCATCGTGCGCAGCGACTTGCGACTGAAACGTGCATGGGACCGCCTCGACCTGCTCTATGAAGAGACGGAAAACCTCTTCAAGCGTGTGAAGGTGAGCAAGGAACTGTGTGAACTCCGCAACATGATCAATGTGGGTTACCTCATTACCCGCATGGCGATAGAAAGAAAGGAGAGCCGCGGTCTCCACTACACCATAGACTATCCTGTTCACGCCTACGACAAGAAATAAGGCTATTCGGCTACTCTAACATCCCTATTTTCGACAGTCTTGAACAAGGCTTTTTGCAATCCAATATGACAGAAAGTGCATCCGATGCTCTTTTCCCTCAAGTAATACTGAAATGGTTTCACGCCAACGGCAGGTCACTGCCTTGGCGCGAAACGTCAGACCCCTATGCCATCTGGCTCAGCGAGATTATCCTTCAGCAGACCCGCATCGTGCAGGGACAGGCTTACTGGGAGCGGTTTATGAAGGCGTACCCTACCGTGGAGGCGCTTGCTGCTGCTGACGAGGATGAAGTGTTGCGCCTGTGGCAGGGGTTGGGTTACTATTCCCGTGCACGCCATCTGCATGAGGCGGCACGACAGATAGTGGCTCTCGGTAAATTTCCAGACACGCAGGAAGGCATCCGTACCCTGAAGGGCGTGGGCGACTATACTGCCGCAGCCATTGGCTCCTTTGCCTTCGGTTTGCCGTTGGCTGTGGTGGATGGCAATGTGTACAGGGTGCTTGCCAGATACTATGGCATAGACACTCCCATCAATTCCACCGAAGGGAAGAAGTTGTTTGCCACGTTGGCGCAGTCTTTGTTGCCTCCCTCCGACGGCGCCGCATACAATCAGGGGTTGATGGACTTCGGTGCGATGCAGTGTACGCCGCAGTCGCCCAAGTGTGTGTCCTGCCCCCTTGCCGAGACGTGCATGGCTTTGCGCAGTGGGACGGTCGACGTATTGCCCGTCAAGAACAAGACGGTGAAGGTGAAGACACGCCAACTGACGTATATATATATAAGGTGTAAGGGAATGACTGTCCTGCACCGCCGTGGGGAGGGTGACATCTGGCAAGGACTATGGGAACCCTACAATGTGTCGGAGTTGCCGCAACTGCCACGGTTTGCCAGTCCTCTGACACTCCTTGCTAAGCATGTGAAACATGTCCTTACCCATCGCATCCTCTTTGCCGACTTCTATTTTGTGGAGGTGGACGAGCGCCCGTCCCTTCCCTCCGACTATGTATGGGTCAAGGAGAGTGACATCGACCGCTATGGTGTGCCACGACTCGTCGAAATCATGTTGGAGAAAGTCAAGTGAAGTTTAAGCCAAATGCTTTTAAGATTGAAATATGGAAATATTGAAATGTTGAACTGTTGAAATATTTACGAGTTATGATGAGAAAGGTAAACGTATTGGCCATTTTGGCCTTAATGGTCGTCTTTGTCGCCTGCCACAATGACGAAACAGGAGATGCGCCCACACAGGCTGCAAGTATTTCGGGGCGCATCGTAGAGATCAATTCCTACGGACAACCCATCCCGAGCTTCACGCCTGCCGACATGAAACGGGCTGGCATCAACTATTCCGACTATCTGAAAGTGAAGATAGGCAACATCACGTTAGACTCTGTTCCTTATGTCACCTCGTTCAATGAAGTGCCCATTATGAGTCCTTCCTATGTGGACTACAACGCCAAAGGCGACGACTATGGCTTCGGAATGCTCAATGGTGATTTCCACGCTTATGTCGGAGGCGCCGTCGGAGATACGTGCGTCATGGTGGTGCAACAGGAAGAAGGGTACAAGACGATGTACCAACTCTTGAAATCCATTTACAGCGAAGAACGCCTGCCGGGCGAGACTGCTGAGGAGTTTGCCAACTTCCGTATGGTGACAACCACCAACATCGCCCCCGGAGTGCTCTATCGCTCCAGCAATCCACTGAATCCCGTGAAGAACGCTGTGCGCTATGCTGTTGCTGACAGTCTTGCCCAGACGGTAGGAATCAAGACGGAGATAGACTTGTCCGACAAACCAGAACAGGTGGAGGAATATATGAAGTCGGCTGGTTACGCTTCCCACTACTGCCCACAACTTTTCAAAAGCGGCAACACCATTGCCTTGGGCATGATGGCAAACAGCTTCAGTACCGAATTCAAGGAACGCATGGCAAAGGCGGTAAGATTTATCCTTTCGCACCAGCCGCCCTACCTCATACACTGCCACGAGGGAAAAGACCGCTGTGGATTTGTCTCCATGGTGCTTGAGACCTTGGCAGGTGCCAACCTTGACGAGGTGCGTGCCGACTACATGACCACCATGATCAATTTCTACAAGATTAAGCGTGGGGATGAATCGTACAACATGCGCCAAAAGGTTTCCATAGACCGCATGGTGTGGATGCTCGGCAACGAGGAAGCCCTAAAGGATTACACCAAAATAAACTGGAATAACGCCTTGCAGCAATTGCCAGACATGAACTTGCAGGAAGCCTCCAAGAAATACCTCGTGGGCTGTGGACTCTCAGAAGAAGAGGTGGAACAACTCAGAGTAAAACTTACCCATGCCAACTGAAAGAAACAATGCCCCGGGCAAGCCCTTGCTGCCTTCGGAGACCGCCTCGGAATACTTCGAGACTTTGGAGGCTGTTACCCATGACACGGTGACGCTGAGGAAGAAGTATGCCCTGATGGGACAGGTGCTCAACAATGCCATCAACCAGAAGCTCCAGGGTGTCAGCATCGTGTTCTCAGGTCTCTTCTCCAAGATACAGTACCTTGTGCGCGAATATGACATCGATAAGAGTGTGGCGCATGCTGTCAACGACACCCGTGTGCGGTTGAGGAACATTGAGCAGACCGAAGACGACGAACTGTCCTCTTGCTGCTACTACGACCTGAAGGCGGTGTGCAAGTGGATAAGCATTCTCTATGGCGGTGCTCCCATTCCGCAGAGTTTGGCGGCTCATTTCCCCATCCAGAAAGAGCAGTCGTACAAGCGTCGCGTCGCAGACATACAGGGAGGAAAGATAGACTGCCTGCGCTGTATGGTAGACCGATGGGATGAGTCCTTCCTCTATGTCACGATAGAAGACACGGGACAGGAGGCAAGGGTGGACTACACCCATCCGCATGAGTACAACCTCAATGCCGACTGGTCGTATGTCGCCACCCTCTTGGAGCAGGGCGATGTGCTCAACCTGATCAAGCCCCGCGAGGACAACGGCATCATCTATCCAGAACTCATCATCTACACCCCCGACTATCTGGTCAATGTCACGACAGTTGCCTCGTGCTTTGAGGAATACGGCGACTCTTACCTGATGAACCTGCTTGGCAAGATCACCCCATCGGAAACGACACAGCCCATGCTGCTCGGTAATTTCGCTGGGCAGATGCTCGATGAGGCGTGCTACCATGAGAAGGTGAGCTATGCTGAGAGCGTGACGCGTTTCTTCAAGAAGAACGCCCTCTCCTTCGCCTGCTGCTCTGCCTCGTTCAAGGATTTCCATACCGAGGCGCAGAAGCAGAAGCAGAACATCGAGAAGACCATCGTACAAGACCATAAGATACACCGTAAGAACGGCAACTCCATCTCTGAGGAGGAACTTATCCTGGAGCCGTCCTACTTCTGTGCCACCTTGGGACTGCAGGGGCGCATGGACTTCATCCACTACAACCTCGACGCGGTGATAGAACAGAAGAGCGGCAAGGGTGCATGGGCAGGCAGAGCCGATGTGCTGCGCCAGCAGAGGAAACATTATGTGCAGTTGCTCCTTTACAGGGCCATCTTCCATTACGCCTACAAACGGGTGGACTACGACAAGTTGGCTTCATGGCTGTTCTATTCCAAATATCCCGAAGGACTCGTCGAACTCGGTTCTTCTCCCCAACTGCTCTTCGAAGCCTTGAAGACAAGGAACCTCATCGTGTGGAGCGAAAGGCTCTACGCCAAGCAGGGCGTGGATGTGCTTGACAAGCTCACTGCCGACAGTGTCTTCCCAGGGGTGAGGGACGAGGCTTACCTGAAATGGACGAAGCCACGCATAGAGAGAAGTTTGTCTGTCATTCGCCAGGCGACTCCCTTGGAGAAAGCCTACTATTTCCGTTTCATGCGCTTCATATCCTGCGAGCACATGCTCTCTAAGATAGGCAACAGGAGCAAGGAGGACGCTGGCTTCGCCACGATGTGGAACAGTTCGCTGCCCGAACGTAAACAGGCGGGCAACATCTACGACAAACTCTCCATAGAACAGTTATCCGGCGAGGGACAGGTGGAGAGCGTCACGTTCCGTTTTGCAGAGGAAGTGGACCAGGATACGTCCAACTTCCGCATAGGCGACATCGTCGTGTTCTATCCTTATGCCGTCGGCGACGAACCGAATGTTACTTCGTCCATTGTCTTCAGGAGTACGATAGCACGTATGGACTTGACCTCGGTCGAGGTGAGTCTACGCAATCCGCAGAACAAGAGGGTATTCGACTGCATCGTACGTGAATATGAAGACAACCGCAAGCCCTTGTTGTGGGCGATAGAGCATGACTTCATGGAGGCTTCATACGCCTCTCTCTATCGGGGCATGTATGCCTTTCTCAATGCCCCCAAGGAGCGCAGGGACCTGATACTCGGACAGAGGACGCCGCGCATAGACGACACGGTGCGGTTGACGGGCGACTATAAGTCGGACGAGTTCAACGACCTTGTACTGAGAACCAAACAGGCGCAAGACCTCTATCTCATCGTGGGACCTCCAGGAACGGGCAAGACCTCGTACGGAATGTTGAATGTCCTGTTGGAACACCTCTCAGACCCTTCCGCCTCCGTCCTCCTCATGGCGTATACCAACAGGGCGGTAGACGAGATTTGCGGCAAATTAGTGGAGCAGGGACTCGACTTCATACGCATCGGGAGTGAGTTGAACTGCAGTGCTCCGTATAGGAAGTATCTGTTGGAGAACAGATTGGCAGCCATGCCTCGTGTCAAGATGGACGCTGTGAGGGACATGATGACCTCATGCCGCATCTTCTGCGGTACGACAACCTCGTTCAGCGGCAAGACGGAGATCTTCAATCTGAAGAGGTTTGACCTTGCCATCATCGATGAGGCTTCGCAGATATTGGAACCCTTTGTCATGGGACTCTTGAGTGCCACCCGTCAGGAGGACGGACACACCGTGAGCGCCATCGGCAAGTTTGTGCTCATAGGCGATGAGAAACAGCTCCCTGCCGTGGTGCAGCAGGAGAAGAACGAGTCTGTCGTCAACGACTCTCTGCTCCGTTCCGCAGGACTCACCGACTGCCGCCTCTCGCTCTTCGAACGCTTCCTCCGACTGTTGGGGAAGGGCGACGAGAGGTATTGCCATGTGCTCACACGACAGGGCAGGATGCACCCCGACATAGCCGTATTCCCTAATGTCGCCTTCTATCAGAACACCCTTCGCCCCGTACCCTTGGAACACCAGTTGGAGAGCACTCCCACTGAGGGGCAGGGCAAGAACGCCCTCTACGACATGCTGCTTACGCACAGGGTGACATTCCTGTCGTGCCAGCCTGCTGCCGAAGCCGACGAGGGTGACAAGGTGAACAGTGCCGAGGCGCAGGTCATCGCCGCCCTCGTGGTGCAGGGCTATCTGATGATGCAGCAGTCTTTCGACATCAATACCTCCATCGGGGTCATCGTACCTTACCGCAACCAGATCTCTGCCATTCGCGGCATGATAGACAAACTGTGCCGTGAACGGGGCATTGACTGTCTGCACGACATCGCCATCGACACCGTGGAGCGTTACCAGGGCAGTCAGCGCGACCTCATCATCTATGGCTTTACGGCTAAGAAGAGGTATCAGCTCGACTTCCTTGCCAACAATGAGTATTATGACGCGGGCGAGGATGCTGTCATCGACCGCAAACTGAACGTCGCCATGACCCGGGCAAGGAAACACCTCGTGCTCGTGGGCAATGACCAACTCTTGCGATACGACTACACCTTCCGCAAACTCATCGACTATTGCAAGGACATACAGAGCTTTTTCCATGTCTCACCGGAACAGGTCTTGAGAGGAGAAGTGTAGGAGCAGAAAAAAGGAGAAAAGTCAGGGCAGAAAAACACCCGGGTCTTTTGAAAAAAATACCCGGGTGTACGCATATGAAAAACCCGGGTTTCGTCAAAAAAATACCCGGGTCTCACGAAGGAAAAACCCGGGTGTTTTTTCATGTGTGGAGCATAGGGGTTCCTACACATATTTTTTTCTTAGTTAAGAACATTATTTTTCTTAGTTAAGAACATTATCTTTCTTAGTTAAGAAGTCAGTTTTTCTTAGTTGCGAACTCTCTTAGTAGTTCTGAGCCTCAATCTGGAAGTAGCTCTGTGGGTGGTTGCAGACGGGGCAAACCTCAGGAGCCTGCTTTCCTACTACGATGTGGCCGCAGTTGGCACACTGCCAGATGCAGTCGCCGTCGCGAGAGAAGACCACCTTGTCCTGAACGTTCTTCAGGAGTTTGCGGTAACGCTCCTCGTGATGCTTCTCGATCTCAGCCACCATCTCAAACTTGGCGGCAATCTCGTCGAAGCCTTCCTCGCGAGCTTCGGCAGCCATGCGCACGTACATGTCAGTCCACTCGTCGTTCTCGCCCTCGGCAGCAGCAAGGAGGTTCTCCTCTGTGCTCTTGATGGTACCGCCCATGAGGTACTTGAACCACATCTTGGCGTGCTCCTTCTCGTTGGCGGCAGTCTCCTCGAAGATGTTGGCTATCTGTACATATCCGTCCTTCTTTGCCTTGCTGGCGAAGTAAGTGTACTTGTTGCGTGCCTGTGACTCACCGGCAAATGCCTCCCACAGGTTTTTCTCTGTCTTTGTTCCCTTCAGTTCTTTCATAATGTTTTTGTGTTAAAATGAATGGGGCAATTTATAGTACCGCTCTTTTGGCGGATGCTATAAGTTGCCCCAATGTTGTCAATTATCTCTTGCGGTGCAAAGATATTGTAATTTTTCCAAATTCGCAAGAGTAGCCTCTTGTTTTTGTCTGCTTTTTTAGTTGTTTAACTAAAATCGGACATTCGTCCTCAGTTTTATTTTCCCTCTCTGATGTACTGCAGAGCCCTTTCAAACTGGTTGTCGCGGCCTGTAGACTTGTACAGGTCCTTGTCATACTTGATGAAGATGTCGGGAGTGATGCCTGTACTCTCGATGATACCGAGGTTGTTCAAGCTCGCAAGCATGAACGGGATGTACGCATAGACAGGTGTCACGTCCCTGGTGCCTACACATCCGGCGTATCCCAAGGCAGAGTTGTAGTTGGCGTCAGACATGAGCGCACTGCCCGCACCGAAGGTCGTCGTTCCCATGGAGATGCCGTTGCTGTGCTGCTTGACGGTGGCGGTGGAGATCTCTGCGCAGGAAGCCGAGTTCCAATTGGTGAGGATGACGATAGGTTCGGTGATGTCTTCTGTGTTGTCGGCGTAGAGTTTTATCTTCAGGTCGGTGGAAGGAGCGTAGTCGAGACGTCCCACACCGTTCTTCATCAACTTGGTACCGAAGGTGTAACTGTCACCCTTGTAGAGCAGACCGGCAAAGAGTCCGAGGTCGTCGCTGTTGCCGCCTCCGTTGTTTCTCACGTCGAGGATGACACCCTTGAGCTTGCCTTCCTTGTGCATAGCGTAGACCGAGTCGTGCCAGTCAGCGATACATGTCTGGAAGGCATTGATGATGTCCTTGTCGATGTCGCTGGCTGCATTTCCGAGCGACTCTACCCTTGGTATGTTGAATGCACTGAGGCGGTAGCCGGCAATGCCGTCTTTGGTGTAGAAGAACTGAGCCTCTGTGCTGTTTTCGCATATGTTGGGGATGATGCCCGTAGCATTTGCCAATACCTTATACTTCTTTTGGCTGATGATACTGAGGTAATATTCGTAGAACAAGTCTGCGTCGGTGATCTGGTCGGTGTAGAGCTCCATGATCTCTGCATACATGCTTTCGAGGTTGGTGTGTATGTAAGCCATCTTCCCATAGGTTTCTTCGTCGCCCTCCCTTTGAGCCTGGTCCATCTTAGCCTTTATGACGTTGCTGTATTCCTTCAGCTTAGGCAGATATTTGGTATAGAGGGCGAGATAGAGAATCTTGGTCGTCGTGACATCTTCACATTTGCCTTCGGCGATGTCGCCAGTCGTCTCGATATAGTATGTCTTTTCGAAGTGTGCGGTGTCACCATAGTCTACGCGTTGTTGCATTCTTCTTGCGTTAGAGGGACGGAATCCTTGCCTTATTCCTGTGGCATAGTCGACATACTGTACGTAGGTGTGTCCGTCGTGCAGGGTGTCTAAAGCCTCGTGGAACACTTTCAGAGCTTCATTTTTGATGATTTCCAGCGAGTCCGTGTTCGGAATCTTACTGTTGTTGATGTTTTTCACCTCCTGGTCGAGCGCCTCGAAGAGCGGGCGTATGCGCTGGTTCTGCTCGTCCCAGTCCACGGTCTCGATTGCCCATCCCACGTAGTTCTGGTTGTATCCGGTCCACAGCACGTCCCACATCTGCGTGTAGGTCTCTGCGGTCTTGGCTGAGTAGTTGAGTCCGTTGACGTATGTCTGTTCGTCGCTTTCCTGTCTGCACGCCGTGAATGTGGCGGCGAGCAAGAAGAGAAGCATGAGGGCTGTATATGTTTTTTTCATTGTCTTTATTTTTTTGTTTTTTACCCTTTTACCTTTTTACTTTTTACTTTTTTACCTTTTTACCTTTAAAAGATGTAGGCAATTCCGGCGGTAAGGGTGATGGTGTTGTTATACTGGTAGTCCTTGGTGGCCTGGTACTGTTTTTTCTTGCTTACCACACTGTAGTAGTAGCGAGCCTCCACCTGGGCTGCCCAGTGGGTTGCCCACTTGTATTCCACGCCGACGCCACCTACGTAACCGAAGTCCCAGCGCTGGTCGTGCTTGCTGTTCATCTCCACCTTGGTGTCAATGTCAGTAACCTCCTCGTTGAACATGTCGAAGGTCTTTCCCTTGACATGGCTGTTCAACCAGTAACCGCCGTAGACACCGGCGTTGAGGAATCCCCTTACCTTCTCGCCACCGAAGGAGAAGGAAGCCATGACGGGCAGAGTGAGGAAGTTGTCGCGATAGTTCATCTTCGTGCCTGTGAGAGGATACTCCGTGCGGCGCTGCGCATATCCGCGCTGCTGCAGGTTGAGTTCAGCGCGCACGCCGAGCCAGTCGGCGATGTCATACTGTCCCATGATGCCAGCCTCTACGCCCCATTTGGAGTCATAACGATAGTCGTACTGGTACTGTGTGTCAATGCTCAGTCTGTTGTTTGCCGCACCGATGTTGGCACCGATGCGCCACTGTGCAGAAGCGGCTGTGGCGCAAAGGAGCAGGGCAGCAATAGCGAGTAGCTTTCTTGTTTTCATGCGTTTATTGTTTATGTATAATACTTTACGGCGTTAGCCTTTTTTACCTTTTTACTTTTTTACCTTTAAACGGCGTTAGCCTTTTTTACCTTTTTACACTAGTGTCTCTTAATATATGTTAATCGAATTTGAAGTCAAAACAGAGTTGTCCGTCATCCGGATTTTTCGTCTCCTGCTTGAGAGGTTGGAGCAGATCACGGATGCTGTCCGTGGTGAGTGCA
>CAVCDC010000027.1:0-30517 GCA_963600865.1 Firmicutes bacterium CAG:103 | reverse complement strand
GATGGCAGATGAGTCGTACCCATTAGGCTAACAGCTACCCCTAACTGTTTGTAGGAGCAGCTGAATAGTTACGGATAGGCGGGGTCGGATAGATATTCCTGCGCTTCTCCAACCGATAATAACACTTATTCTCGCCCGTTCCCCGTAGGTCGGGCATCTCTTGCTTAATATACCTTGCCATAGTTGCCTCCTATTATAAAATGTGAATCATAACGGCAACAAAGTTACATCATTTATAGAACAAAAACTATAGCAGTATAACTACAAACTATAAAATCTAAGCTATATTTAGCTAAATCTAAGTTAGATTTAGCTAAATACAAGTTAGATTTAGCTGAATCCAAGCTGTATTTTATATTAGGTAATAGGCTTCCCATAAGGTTTATCCTATGGCAACAAAAAGTTTGTCCTATGGCAACGAAAGGTTTATTCTATGGCAACGAGAACTTTGTTTCTATGTCAACGAAAGCATTTGTCTTAGGCTCTTTATGATAGAGTCGTTGGCAGCATGCAAAGCGTGACGCAAGTTATGATATAGAGGCCGTTACGCTTAAAAAAGACTAAATATTACCTTTGGGTAACTTACCTTTGGGTAATATTTCATAACTTTGCATCAAACTCAAGAATATCAGTACATTCCCTATCCCCTATAATATCCCCTATTGAGTTTTCCGTTGTAGGTGCGCTTGATGGTGTCCACCTGTTCGTAAAGCATAGGAACCTTGTACGCCTCTAATTTTTCTTTCAGCGCCAAGGCAAGAGCCCGTTTGTCGAGCGGACAGTCTGACGGTGTCACGACCAACAGTTTGAGGACATTGCCCAACACAGGGTGTTGCGCCTCCACACAGATGCAGTCACGCACAAAGGCAGTCTGCAGGGCAGCATCCTCCACCTCGGCAGGCGCCACCTTGAATCCTCCCACATTGATGATGTCCCCCTTGCGCCCTGTGAGATGCAGCCTCCCCTCGCCATCTAAGTTTCCAAGGTCAGCAGTATGGAGTGCATCGTCACGCAAGACAGAGCGGGTAAGCGCCTCATCAGCGAGATAGCCCATCATGAGTGTCTTGCCCCGGCATACGATATGTCCGTCGTCGGCAATAGAGACAGAAGAGTGGCGCATGGTGGCACCCACACACCCAGCCTGGCAACCATACGTCTGATAGTCGTAGGTAGCAATGATACCCGTCTCGGTAGAGGCATAAGTATTGAAAAGTCTACTATGCGGCAGCACCTCACAGAGCCTCCTCATGTCAGCCTCAGCCATAGGAGCCGCCCCCGTCTCGATGAAGTCCACCTTGTCGGCAAGTCCTCTCATACGCTCGGCAGAGAAGGCGAGCATCATCCGAATACTTGCCGGCACCATAAACGTAGCCGCCTTCCATACCGTCTCCTCGATGGCACGAAAGAAAGCATTCATGTCCTTCATACCCTCCAAGATGTGCAGTGTACCACCCACCAACAAGGTAGGGTACACCTTGGAAAGACTCCCGATGTGATTGAGTGGTCCACAGATAATGAAGGTGATGTCTGGGCTATAGCCCTGTGCGGCAATGAGGTTCTCGGCATTCGCCACGATGGTAGAGTGGCTGATGACAACCCCCTTCTGTCTGCCCGTGGTACCCGTGGTAAAGAGCACGTCGGCAGTCCCCTGCGGCAACACTGCCTCTTGCACCTCACGCTCCACAGCCTCAAAGGTCTCCTGCGGTACGCTCTGTTCCAAAGGTACGGCAACGCCTCCAGCCATATGTACGGCAAAGTAAGTGGTAAGGAAGTCTATCGACTGCGAGGCACGGAACACCATGCCCCTACCCTCCGTATGGAGCGTAGCGGCAAGAGCCGTCACCTCGTGATACCACTGTCGGTAAGTAAGGCGAGTGTCTCCGCAGATGACGGCAACCTTGTCACCCTGCCGTTCGGCATGGAGTCTGAGATAGTCTTCGAGGTGTGTCATGGGCATCACTACTTGTGGGAAGTTATTTATTTTGGAGCTTGCTCTCTACAAGAGCCACGATACTGTCGAGCGACCTGAAGTTCTTCGGTGTCACGTCAGACGACTCCAAGCTCACCTTGAACTCATCGGAGAGGAGCATCAATATCGTCGTGATACCCAAGGAGTCAAGTTCGTTGAACAGGAAGTCGGAGTCGAGGTCTACCAAGGGGAGCGCCTCTTCCAAGATGTTTCTTATTTTCTCTTTCATTGTATGTGTAGTGTTGATATATCTTATTGAATCATCATTATAACAGACTTACTTAAACAGTCTCGGCAGGAAATCTACGAGATACTTGCGCCAGTTCTCCCAACTATGAGCACCGTCCGTCTCATGATAGACATACTTATAGTGTGCCGCATCGAGTTTCTTGCGGAAGTCATTGTTGAGTTTCATGACAAAGTCATCACGCCCTACAGCGATGTAATACAGTTTCAGTCCTGCCTCAAACTGCGTCTTCAGTTTCTCGTCAATGTTGGCATAGACGTCCATGTCACCGTTGTTGAAGCGAGCGCTGACATCCTCTATCTTGTCACCTACGGCAGTATCCTGCAACTTAGGCACCTTCTGCACCATCTTCTGCAGTCCTGCAGCCACCTTGCCAAGCCTTTTCAGTCTACGGTCGGTCATGGCATTGGTGGTCTGCGCAGAGAAGAGACCGACATATCCGAACACCGATGGGTTGTTGGCAGAGATGAAGATGGTATGCAGTCCACCGAGTGACAGTCCTGCCACAGCACGCTTGTCCTGCGAAGGCAAGGTACGGTAGCGGGCGTCGACAAACTTCACGATATCATTGACAAACGTATTCTCGAAGAGCCCCATCATCGAAGAGACATTCATGGCAGACGGTTCACGGTTGTATGCAGTACTCTCGCCAGGAGCCGCCTGCCAGTCTACGAGACCGTTGGGCATGACGACAATCATGGGAGCGATGCGTCCCTGCGCGATCAGGTTGTCGAGAATCTGTGCCGCCCTACCCGCTTCGACCCATGCATTCTCATCACCGCCAGAGCCATGCAAGAGATAAAGGACAGGATAACGCTCAGAGGCATTGTCCTCATACTGCGGCGGAGTATATACCGTCATGCGGCGGCGCGCCATGCCCTCCCATGAAGAAGGGTACCACACCTTGGCAACCGTACCATGCGGGACATCCTGCACCATATAGTCATCGGCTATGCCCCCACCCACGAAGAAGGAGTTGCTATACTCAGCCACATCACGTATGATGTTCGTGTTGGCAGGATCGAGCATCCGCATACCGTCCACGATGAAGTTGTAGGTATACAGTTCCGACTCCAACGCCGGGGAGACATAAGTCCACTGCTTGCCCTTCTTCTCCATGACAGGTTGCTGGGTCTTGCCGAAGGTACCCATTGCCGTCTTCACCTGTTTCACCTTGGGCAGGAAACTACCCTCTATCTTCACCTCCTTGGCATCGGGAGCCTCGATGGTGAACGTCACGGTCTTGTCGGCATTGACGGTGGGAGTCATCGCCTTTCCCTCTTCTGTCTGGGCATGACCAGCCACACAGACAGTCATTGCCACGAAAGTCAGCATGAATTGTTTCTTTTTCATATCATTCCTTATCCAATTGACTAACTATTTCTACGTTATCTACTATTCCCTCCATACTATATCTCATCAAGTCACGTTTCTCGGAATCAGCCTCTACAGCCACCACATGGGCAAGAGGATGCAGCAGCGCATAGAGAAGGACTTGCTCACCATATCCTGCAGACTGCACGACGACCGTCTTAGAAGCATCTTGCTGCGCCATCCATTCCTGATAATCGTGGGTACGCCTTAAGTTCTTCTTCACTGTACCAAACACTTCGACGCCCTTGTAGCGATACCTATCCAACACCAAGTAATGGCAATACTCCAATGTTCCCGGTTTCATGTTTCGCTTGCGGAAGAGCAAACTCAGCGAAAGAGGTCGCAAACGATACTGCCCCTTGTTCATCACCAAATACCTGAAGATGAGCGGTGGGAAGACATACGCCATCAGCACCACGGAGAACATGCCCGCGATGGTCACCTCGGCCAAGGAGCGGAGAGCTGGATGGCGTGCCACGATCAGTGTACCGATACCGATAAACATGATGAGAGCAGAGATGATGATGGAGTGCTTGTAAGAAGCCAACATCTTGCGGCGGTAGGCATACTCATACATAGCCCCCTCCGTCATGAAGATGGTATAGTCGTCACCCTGTCCGAAGATAAAGGTGGCAAGGATGATGTTGACGATATTGAACTGCATACCACACAGAGCCATGATGCCCAAGATCCACAGCCAGCTCACCGCCATGGGGATAAACGACAAGGTGGCAAGTTCTATGCTTCCCATGGACAACCAGAGGAAGAAGAAGACGATACATCCGCAGGCAAAACCGATGTAATTGAAGTCATCCGACAGGTGGTTGGCGATGGCACTGTTCATGCCCACCACATCAAAGCTATAGCTCCCCTCCTGATTCAGAGCCTGCTCCACCTTCTGCACATTCTCCTCCTTGACAGAGAGGACATTGACAACATTGTAACGATGTTCCGCACTATCCGCACTCAGGCAAGAAGCAAACACCGTCCGTGTCAAGGGAGCGAAGTAAGTCACAGGCTGCGGCTGGTAGTGTCTGTCGAGCAACTCGTAAAATCCGTCAAAGCTGCCGTCGGCGAAGCCCTCTGCCTTCATCTGTGCATCGAGCGAAGCCTTCATGGTGTTTCTATGACGTGCGAGGAAAGCGTCCCATAGTTTCAGTCGGCGCTGTTGTTCAGTCTTGCTCACGATGAAGCGGTTGCAAGACGTATAGTCGTGTGCCCCCTTGCTTGCCACAAGACTGTCGAGGCAAGGCTGCAGACGCAGACTCTTGTCGAGAGCACCGTCGATGGTGGAATCGGACGAGACAGCATACACCTTCTGGTAGTCAGCGCTCTGTGTCAGCATGCGCTGAAAGTATGCCATGTCAGCCTTCTGCTCGTCGGTCATATAGTTGATGTGCGCCATGTTGGCATCAAACTGCGTCTGCAGACTGAAGTATCCAAAGAAGAGGGTAAGGATGACGATGACAACGACAAAAACAGGTTTGTTCTCCAACGACACATTGCTCAGTCGGTCGAGGAAGGTATGCTTCACCTCCTTCGTCTCCTTGGACAGATGAGGCAGATACAAGAGCACAAAGAAGATGGTACCCACCAGGAGGAAGGAACTAAACAGTCCGAGGTCGCGCAATGCCACAGACTGCAGGGGGACAAGGGCGAGGAAAGCCCCGACCGTCGTAATGTTACCCACGAACAAGGGCATGACGATTTCGCGAAGAGCCTTCCGTTTGTCAGGCGTATGCGAGAGGTGGGCAATGAAGTGGAGCGGATAATTGACCGCTATGCCGACGATGACAGAACTGATACCGATGACGATGACCGACACCCTGTCGTGTACCAAAGCCAATCCGCCCATGGCAAAGAGCCATCCCCAGGCAATGGAGAAAGCTATCAAGAGGAGGTTGCGCACATTGCGGAAGGAGAAGAGCAGCAAGGCAAGGATGAGTGTCACGGCAATGGCTACCGAGAGGATGCTGTCCTTCTTGATCTGTGTGGCATTGGTCACGGCGATGACAGGACCTCCGATGATGTGCACGTCGATATTAGGAGTCTGCGCTGTCGCCTTGGCAGCACAATCCTTGAGCATCGCCATGAGGCGCGCATTGTTTTCCGTCTCACTTGAACCATAGGGCGAGTCCATCATGACGATAGCCTTCTGCATATCGGGCGAGAAGATGTGTCCATCGTACAACTCATACTTCAGCGACGAGTCGGAGCGTTGCAAGCGCTGCACCACAGGTGTGAAGATATTGAGCGGGTCACGCTGTATGTTGTCAGAGAAGATACCACCCGTGGGGAACATCAGCATCTGCTTGTCCTGCTGCAACTGCGCTGCGACATAGTCGGGGTGTGCCAACACACTGTCCATGCGGGCATAGTCACTGTCGGAGAGGAAGTAGGGAATGTTGTTGTACACGAAGTCGGTGACGCCCGTCATCTTCTCCATGTCCACCTGTGCCGTCACATTGTCGAGGACGTGTGCCGTATCGGCATCCTCCACCCTGGCAGCAAAGGCGTCGACGGCAGCCACCATCATGTCGGGATCTGTCTTGGTGGTGTCACGATACTGGAAGACCGCAAACACCTTGTTGGCACCCGAGATGTCCTGGTATACCTTCATGGCGTTGTGGTGTTCACTGTCCATCGGCAGGAAATCGGCTATATCCTCCTTGTATTCGAGGCGCGCCACAGACAGCGCCAACAACAAGGTGAGGGCGACAAAGGAGAAGAGGCACGTCATGCGATGCCCCCTCATATAGCCGTATATCTTCAGAATGATTTCAGTCATGTTGGTTGTTTCTTCTACTTGTTCGTTTCCTGTTCGGGGAACTTGTTCTTTACCGGATTGGCATAGATACCCAAGAAGATGTCCTTGAGCGTCTCTATGTCGCAGGTGTCATAGCGCTCCAGACTCTGGAGGCGCTCTTCGAACTTCGCTTTCTCCTGCTGCGTATAACAGTGGCTGTAGCGGGTGGTGCCATAGCGCAGGTCGTAGGCGATATAGTTGTTGGGGTAGAGGCGGTATGCCCGGCGTATGCGGCTATCCAAGAGATGCGCCACCGCCTTATGATATTCATTGTTGGTCATGCCAGCAAACTCGTCCAGTTCGGTATGCGAGATGGCATCACACAGTTCGATATGCACCCTCCCCTTAGGTTGCACGATACCTGTCAAGATACTGTTCAGGTCTTCACCGGGTTTCTTGGTGTATTTCGTAAACTGCGACTCATAGAGTTCGAGCGTCTTGAGGATGTCGCACGACTCCCATTCGTAGGAGATGGAGACAGGCACGATATGCAGTTGGTCGATCGCCTTGACCTTGTCATCAGGGCACGACATGCAGAACATCTTGATGATGCCCTGGTCTGTAGCGTCGTTGCCGTCTTTAGTCCTACCATTGCGCTGGGCTATCCATACCGACTGATGCTTCTCGGTGAGGGCATAGCGGATGTAGTCAGAAAGGTGTTTCGAACAGCGATAGAACTCCTTTATACTACCGCCCGGACGCTCCACCTTGAACATCTTGTTGCTCTTGCCGATGTCTATCACCAAGGGGTTCATCATCAGGTTGGCACCAAAGGTTATCTCCGTCGTATCAAACCCGTTCTGCACGAGGAAATACTGCAGCAGACTGGAGTCGAGCATGATGTCGCGGTGGTTGGACACATAGAGGTACTGCTGGTCAGGACTCAGTTTGTCAAGTCCTGAGCAAGAGAAGTCGGTGATGCTGTTCTTGATGACACGCTCATTCACCATACTCATCGTCTCTTCCTGGAAAGCCCTCACCGTCGTGTAGTCGGCTATGCGCTGACGCACCTTCTCCAACGGTTCGTCGGGATAGACGTAAGCTGCCAAGGTGGGGAACGATGCACTGGAGGCTATGCGCTGCATAGCACCCGGTATCTCTTGTTCATTGTAAGGGCGTATGTCGTCAAACTCTGTTGTTTCCATAGTCATTTACTTTTTCTTATCCATTTCAGGAACTCACCTCTCCACTGTCTGCACTCCGCCGTACCCTTATGGTCAGTGGCACCAAAGCCGTGTCCGCCCGTCTTGTACTGTATGTATCGATGCGACACATGGTGGGCAGTGAGGGCGGAGTCGAGGAGTTCGGAGTTGTGATACTTCACGATGGGGTCGTCCTTGCAGTTGACAAGGAACACCGGGGGACAGTCATCCGGCACATGCCTCTCCAACGAGAGGGAGTCTCTGAGCCGTTTGTTGTTTTTCCTTCCGTCGCCAAGAAGAGCTCTCCTCGAACGTTTGTGTACACATTTATCCGTCATGGTAACGACAGGATATACCGGCACCACGAAGGAAGGGCGCTCGTGAGGCTGAAGCAGTTCGGCGGCTGACATGACGAGGTGTCCTCCCGCCGAGAATCCCATGGCTCCCACACTGTCAGGATTGATACCATACTCATTGGCACGCGCCTTGATATATTTCATCGCCTGGTGCAAGTCGTCCAAGGCATCGGGATAGCGATTGCCACGAACCAAGTAACGGTAGTGGGAGAAGAAAGCCCAGAACCCGGCAGCACGGTAGCGCAACACGAAAGCCGAGATACCGTTTTGCTGCAACCACTTGCCGACAACCATTCCCTCCGACTCCATGTCGTGCCAGAAATAGCTGCCTCCAGGACATACCACCACGGCAAGGTTGTTGTTGCCAGGGGCAAGGAAGGGCGTCATCTCTACCGATGCCTTGGTGTTGGTACCCTGCCAGATGTTCACGGTAGGAAGGTGACCTTGTCCCATGACGGCAGTAACTATTCCACAGAGTACGAAAAGCAATATGATAAATCTTCTGTTCATGATAGTCCGTTGATTTTGTTTAGTACACAGTTTCTCTCTCCGAGGACAGCCTCAGCCGTATTGACGGCAGTCAGTGGCACGCCACAGAAACCATGCAGGTTGTTGTTCTGTCCAGTGAGGAACAGATTGTCTACCTTGGTGACGACAGGCACCTGCGAGAGTGCCATGTTGCGGCAATCCTTACTATAACCGCTAAGGGCACCACCCTTCACGGCGTAGTAGTCGCGGATGGTGAGAGGAGAGGCCGCATTGATCTTGTCGATACATGCCGCAAAGCCCGGGTGCATCTCCTCCACCCTATCCAAGAGTTGGCGGGTCTTTTCTTCCTTCCATGCCTCATAGTCCTTGCCGCGGTGTCCCACAGTGGTGTTTTCCCACTGCTTCACCTCGTCGAAGAGCATAGGAGCCGTGATCAGCACCTTGCCGGCATAGGTCTGCTGCATATCTTCGGGCGGTGTCATGAACAGGAAGCCCAAAGGCCACTTGCTATCCGAGTCACCGAAGTTCCATATCTGGTCATAGCGTGTCATGTAATACTCCGACGAGTTGATATATGGGAACATGTTTGGTTTCAACTTGATGTAGACAGAGAATGCCGAATAGGAATTGGGGATAGCGTCCAGTCTGGTGCGGTAAGCCTTGGGGAACGCCTTCTCGGGCATGAGCCTCAGCATCGCACAGGGGTGGATGGCAGAGATGTAGCAGTCTGCCTTGTATTCCTTTCCCTTGCGTGTACGCACATAGTCCACATGGCGGTCATTCACCTCTATCCATTCCACGCCTTCGTTGGTGATGACAGAACCGCCATGCTCCTCAATGACATCGACGAGCAGGTTGGCAAACCTATCGCTACCACCCACGAAGCGGCTTGCACCGTGGATGTACAGAGTGGTGATAATGGCATGGATGAAGGCAGGTGTCTCGTCATGTCTGCCCCCATAGAGCGGGTTCATATACGACACAACACTACGTAGTTTTTCATCCTTGATGTATTTTGCCACAAAGGCATCGGACGACATGAAGAAGTCCTCGCCATGCGCCTTGAGCATATCGGTAGAGGGTCGCAGGTTGAACAGGTCGATATCTTCGGTAATGGCAAAGACTGCATCCACGTAAGCAACAAGATTTTCCCGTTCGTGAGGGAAATGCTCAGCCAAAGAGTCGACAAAGCCCTTCTTGCCCTTGCGTATGTTATAGACCGTCTTATCCTCTGCAAAATACAAGCGGTCGGTGCAGTCGTCATCCACCTCTCGCACCTGCACCTTGTCGGTTATCCCCAAGTATCGGCAGATACGCCAGATATTCCCGTCTGGTTGCATACCGCCGATGACATGCATGCCCGTATCGAAGGTCTCGCCGAAGCGACTGAAAGACTGCAATCCGCCTCCCGCTGTCGTATTCTTTTCGAGTACCGTAACATGCAGACCTTCCATAGCGAGGATGGCGCCTGTGAAGAGACCACCCAAGCCACCGCCTATGATAA
Source organism: Firmicutes bacterium CAG:103 (assembly GCA_963600865.1). GTDB lineage: Bacteria > Bacteroidota > Bacteroidia > Bacteroidales > Bacteroidaceae > Prevotella. The sequence continues at coordinate 20,630 of CAVCDC010000027.1, read as the reverse complement.
TCACTGTATTCATTTGCTTGCTTCTTTTATCTGTTCGTAGATAGCACGTGCCGTAAGGAACTCGCTGCAGGTGACGATAGTACCCACCAGCACGCCAAGCATTCCGTGCGAATTGATGTTCTGTCCCGTGAGATAGACATTGGGGACACGGGTACGCTGCGGTACCCTGCAGGCTGCGCCCAAAGATATGTCCTTCGCATTGCCGTACATCGAACCGCCCTCTGTACCTGTGTAGTCGAGGTAGGTGAGCGGAGTGGATGTATAATACTCGGCGATGTTCTGGCGCAGTCCTGGGAAATGTGTCTCCACTGCATCTATCAAGCGCTCTGCCCGTTCCCGCTTAAAAGCCTCGTAGTCGCTCCCTCGGCGACCCACCTTCGTGCCTCTCCAGCGTTCCACATCCGCCATCTGCATATAGGAGATGATGACACTCGCCTGGGCATACCGCGGTGCTTCCTCATGACAGAAGTGCATATAAAGGAATCCCTTGGGCCAGTCGGCATCGGTATATTTCTCACAGTTCCATGGCGTATCGCCCTGATAACCGTAATAGTTGCAGTTGAGATAGGGGGTGGTGTTCTCCTTAAAGTGAAGATAGACAGAGAAGCCTCCTACCGTCTGAGGGATGCTGTTGATGCGCTTGCGGAACGCAGGGCGTATCAACTTGGTGTCAAGCAGTTCGAGCGTGCGCATGGGGTGCGCATCGGAAATGACATAGTCGCAGGGAATGACGGTGTCGCCATTCACCTCCACTCCTGTGGCATGGGTATCGTCGCACAGAATGCGTGTCACCTTGCTATGGGTATGCACCTCTCCTCCATAACGTACGATGGTAGAAGACAATGACTTTGCCACGCCGTCGCTACCACCCACAAAGCGATAGGCACTCTGGTTGTAGAAGTCCATGATGAAGGCATGGGAAGAGAAGGGTGTCTTGCCTTTCTCGGCAGCATAAAGAGGGAGGTTGCCCACCAACACCTTGGCAAGCAGAGGGTCGGTAATGGTCTCGCTGATCACATCGTCGATGGAGCGCAACTGATACTCCGTATTGATGGCAGCATCGGTCTCTGCATCCTTGAGCGAATGGAGTGTCGAGGCATTGGAGATACGCTCCACCAAGTCACAGTACCTTACGATATTGTCGTGCTGGGAGGGGAAATATTCGGTCATCTGACGAATAAACGCCTCTCTGCCATTGGGGAACTTATAACGCTTCCCCCCAAGTGCCACGATGTCATAACCGTCGGTATCCAACTGTGAGAGGCGCACATCCCTGTCGACCTCAAGATAAGCAAGAAGGCGTGACAGCGTCTGCCCCTCGGAAGCACTTCCCACGAAATGCATGCCCGTCTCGAACTTCACGCCGCGACGGCTGAAGCACTGCAGGCAACCGCCTATCTGGTTAGACTGTTCGAGAACAGTGACATGATAGCCGTTCTTGGCAAGTATCACGCCACAGGACAGTCCGCCGAGTCCACTTCCTATGATGACTATGTTCTTCTGCTCAGACATGTTGTTCTATTTGGTTTGCTATCTCTTCGTATTTCTCTATATAGTGCTGGCGCATGTGCTTCGCCTGTGCCTTGACAGGACCTATCGCTGCCATCTCCTCGGGAGAGAAGGGACGGTCTACCTCGACATAAAACAGTCCCTTGCGAAGGTGATAGGTCTTCTTGGGGAGAATCTTGCCAGGACCATAGAGGTACATGGGCAGGATGTCTAAATGCAACTGCTGCGCCAGATAGAAGGCGCCCTGGTGGAAGCGCAGGATGCTGCAGTCACTGGAGCGTGTGCCCTCGGGGAAGACAAGCACACTATACCCACGCTCTGTGAGAGAGCGTAAATGGGGCATGATGGCATCGATGCCGTCTGTCACTGGCAGGAATTCCGCATTGCGTATCAAGACACCATAAAGGGGATTGTTCCACACCCAACTGTTGGTGAGCACCACCAACTTGGGCGTGAAGACCAACAAGCACATGAGGTCGAGGTGCGACTGGTGATTGCAGATGATAACGCGCGGTTTGTCAAAGGTGAGACCTTCATAGGTCTTATAGCGGTACTTCGTGCCAGGGATGCCATGGTGGAGCATGACGAAACGTGAACTGTGATAGAGTATCTGGTGAAGACGGTAACGCTGTTTCTCGCTTCGTGCACTCAACTTGATATAAAGCCATGTGATGGGCGTGATGACAAGAGACATGAAGGTGAGGAAGAAAAGCAGCGAATAGACCGTACGCAACACTATCATGAGGAAACGTGCCAAGCGCAAGGGTGCGCCGTAGACAACGGCGAGGAAACAGAGCACCGTATTGAGCACACTAATCCGGGCAAAATCCTTGCCCGGACGGAAATGACTCACACGCTCATGACGTGGAGGATAATAGACATTGACGGGTATGGACACGATTTTCACCCCATGCCATGAGGCAAAGACAAGCAATTCGAGTTCTGCCTCATAACGGGACGTGAGCAGTGACAAACCATACAGTTTGTGTAATGGATAGAGGCGGAAACCCGTCTGGGTATCTTCCAAAGCCCTGCCCGTCTGCACATAAAACCAGAAGTTGGCAAACTTATTGGCAAAGCTGCTGCCCTTGGAGCGGTCCACACCCTCCAGTTGTCTGCTGCCTACAATCAACTTACCGGGATGCTGCTTGTTTGCCTGTAGGAAGAGCGGTATATCCGAGGCATAATGCTGCCCGTCGCCATCGAGCGTGATGGCATAGGCAAACCCTCTCTTCAAGGCTTCCCGGAATCCCGTCTTCAAGGCATATCCCTTTCCCTTGTTGACAGGATATGACACTACCGTAACACCGTCTATCGCAGCAAGTATGGCAGCCGTATCGTCTGTACATCCGTCGTTGACAACCATCACGTCGTCACAATAGAGAAGGCAGTCTCTCACCACCTGTCCTATCGTCTTCGCATTGTTGTAAGTCGGTATGACCACACATATACCCCTTGCCTTCAACTGGCGTTTCAAATCATCATTCTGCATCTATAACCTTCAGTACTAAAGATATCTTTGCCTTTGCCTCTTCGCTATCAGTGACAACTATCTGGACCTTTATCTCTCTCTTGTCTTCCGACACCTCCACCTTCTTGATGTCATAGACAACGGAGGTGGTGGTTTCGGGAGAGAGAACGGAGAGGAACTTGACGTTCTTCACCTTTACAATCTCCGTATGACCAGACATACCCTTTGTCTGGAGTAAGTCGTCTACCAATTCCTTTCCTATCTGGACGATGCAAACACCAGGGGTGATAGGTTCGCCGGGGAAATGTGCCTGATAGATGAAGCACGACGGTTGCAACTGTAGTGTGTAGCGGGCAGAGAGCCCATCAACAGTACGGTCGGTGACGATATAGAGATTATTCCTGAGTTGCATCTTGTAAAACTGTAAAATGATAGTCTATGTTGAACTTCTTGTCCTGATAGTCGGGAATGCCCTTGGCAAGGTTCTGCATGAGTTGCACAAGGTCCTTCCTCAAGACTTTCTTGATATACCACTTGTCGAGCATCTTGATGACACTGAGTATCTTCACCTTCCCTTTATCGGGCTGATAGCTGAAGTCGAGGGCAGAGATACCAAACTCATTGAAGAGGCAGCCCTTGATGAGGGTTCCGTCATTGACAAGGATGCAGATACCGCTGAGGTATCCCTTCTTCATCTCTATCGTGGCATTATACTTCACCTTCTGTCCGACGCTGTCGGGGAAGGTCACCACCTGTTGCGCCCTCGCAGACAGAGGAAGGAGTGAGAGCAGGAAGAGACTAATTGACAGTAAATACTTTTGCATTGACAGGAGCATTGGTCTTAACATTACGCAGTTCTATGACCGTGCGGTCACCTTTCTTCTCTACAAGTTCCACCTCGGAGACAACAGACTTCTTTCTGTCGAAATGGAGGACTATCTTTTGGAACATCTGCTGCATCTGTTTCTGTTGCGGATAAAGGGTGGCGACATACTCCGTTGCCGTACCAGTGATGACCGACTTGAAGTCCTTCTTCTCCGTGAGGCACTTGCCTACCACACTGTTCATCATGATGCGAGCGATCTCCTTGAAGAACTTGCTCTGGTTGACATTGATGACATCACTGCGCTTACCCTTGCTGATAAGCACCTTGCTGCCGTTGAGTACAAAGGAATAGGTATAAGGAGATGTGTATTCCCAACGGAGCTTGTCGCTCTGCTGATAGTACATCTTACCATGCGACACCATTTTGTCGTTGAGCATCTTGATATATTTCGTCTGTACGAAATCGCACTGCATGGTCTTCATAGTAGAAGCCACGGCATTGATTTGCTGCTTTACCTTCGTCTCATCGACCGTCTGCGCCGTGGCACCAACCAATCCCAAGCAAAGCAGGAATACGGTAAACAATACTCTTTTCATCTTACCTTTCATATCACTAACACTTCCTATTACTCTATATTCTTTTATTTGGCGATCAGGCAACACCCTGCCATAATCAGTGCTATGCCAATCCACTTGGCTGTAGACACAGGTTCGTGGAAGAAGATGATTGCCGCCAACATACCAAACACATAACTGATGCTAATCATCGGATAGGCAACACTGAGCGGATAATGCTTGACGATGTACATCCACAGCACAGAACTCGCACCGAAGAAGGCACCGCAACAGGCAAACTGCCAGTTGGTGAGCAGACTCAACCAGAAGTCGCACGTCCACCCGAACGGGTGCATCTTCTGCAAGGCATATTTCAGGGACACCTGACCACCCGACAAGAGGGCGCTCTGCACGACGGCAAGTATGACTACTCTCCACATGACAACATCATAGCTACCGAGTGGACAGAAGGCATGGGCTGTTGACCAGCCTTTTCCAACATCGCATTGAAGGCAGGGGCACTCTCGTCATGGCACCCCACCAACACATTCTTCACCTTACCACTTCGCAAGAGCAGTTCGGCATCGCGTATCGCCCACTGCAAGGAATCGTCGCCCTGGGTATAAGTGACATTGTAACCATGACAGTGGGTCTTGATGGCGACATTGCTGCCTATGGTGTTGTGGGTGCTCTGCATGAAGTAGGTGGGTTTCAGCAGTCCCTCTCCTTCTTCCTTAATCTGGAGCAGAAGGAGCTCGCTGTTCTCAAGACAACCGAACTTCGTTCCTGTGATGATGGCATCGGGTGTGGCTATGCCTGCCTGTTCCAATGCCTCCAAAGAAGCAAGGAGAGAACTCTTCATGATCTTACCCATGCGGCGCACCTCCAAAGGTTTGACATACTTGCGTATGGCAGATAGTTGCTCGTCACTGGTTATCTCTACCTTGCTCAGTACCTTTATCTTTTTATCCTGCAACACGGTTGATTTCCCTGCTGTAGGATGCGCAGAGATGACCAATGAAGAGTCATTGCCACCGAAGCCAAAGGAATTGCAGAGCACATGCTCCAAGTTGACATTCTCCTCGCCCATGGTAGGAGTGATGCCGTCTTCCATTTGCGTGCTCCATCCCAAGTTGGCAGGTATAAAGTGGTGTTGCATGGCAAGGATACAAATCACAGCCTCTATACTACCAGAGGCACTGGTAGTATGTCCCGTAAAACCCTTGGTGCTCGACACCAAAGGCAGAGCCTCACCGAAGATGCGGTGCAACGAGACACTCTCGCTCCTGTCGTTGTTGGGGGTTCCCGTACCATGGGCATTGACATACTGTATGTCAGAAGACTGTAGGTGGGCTGTTTCCAAAGCCTCCTTCATGGCGAGGTAAGCACCCTCACCATCTTCTGACGAGGCAGTCTGGTGGAAAGCGTCACAGGCATTGCCGTACCCTGTAAGGTAGGCATGCGGAAGGACACCTCTTTCCCGAGCCGACTCCTCTGATTCGAGCACGACAAAGGCGGCGCCCTCACCAAGATTCAGTCCGGCACGGTCGGCATCAAAGGGACGACACTGATGGTGGTCGAGTATCATCAACGAATTGAACCCGTTGAGATGGAAGCGTGACAAGGCTTCCGTGCCACCAGCCACCACGATGTCTGCCTGTCCCGACTTGAGCAAGCGTGCACCGAGCATCATGGCATTAGCAGCAGACGAACAGGCTGTGGAAATGGTGGACACCTCGTCGAAGATGCCGAAGTAGTCGGCCATGAGTTGGGTGCTACTACCGCAGTCATGGTGCTTCAGGAATTCCAAGCTACGCTCTTCCTCGGGCATGTCAAAACAAAGTTCTGTCATATCCATGCCTCCCACGGTAGTTCCTGACACAAGGACAATACGGCGTTTCCTGCCTTCGGCATCAGCGTGCAGTCTGTCCTTGTCGATACCAGCATCAGCAAGGGACTGGCGTATGGACAGCATACCCAATAGCGCCGTGCGGCTCACCATATCTTCGGAAGGAATGCCGAGCATCTCCTTCATCTCGCCATTGGAGAGGTCAACCTCCCCAACTGGCAGTTCGTGGTGGACAGACTGCAGGTGCTTCATCTCGCCGATGCCTGTCTTCTTGGCAAGCAACGACTGCAGCACCTCTTGTTTGTCAAGTCCTATGGCAGAAACAATGCCTTCTCCTGTGATAGCTATGTTCATCTTGTGCGTTGTCTATATCTTCATGTATCTCAACCTCGACGGGAAGCCAAGGAGAGCTTACTTCTTTCTGTTCTTGCTCACGTAGTCGGCGATGGAGGCTACGCTCTTGAAGATTTCCTTTCCTGCGGCAGGACTCTCAAGTTTGATGCCATATTTCTTCTCCAACAAGACGATGAGTTCGAGGGCATCGATGGAGTCAAGTCCCAAGCCCTCTCCGAAGAGGGCATCATTCTCGTCAATGTCGTCGGGGGTCATCTCTTCAAGGTTCAGCGCCTTGATGATTTCTTCTTTCAGTTCTTTTATCAGTTCTTCCATTGTCTTGTACCTATTATAATATAATTATATGACTGTTATAATGATGTTCTAATTGTTTTCGTTCTCCTTTTCTATGAGGTATAGTTCTGCCTCGTAATGGGTGTCATCAGTATAGTCTATCCACCCCGTCAGCATACTTTCCGTCCCGCTGTCCATGAAGCAGCTGTCCTGTACCTCTGCCATCTGCTTCTCATCCTTCTCAGGCAGGATAAAGAAAGAGGTCTCCCCATGATAGTGATTCCTGATGGCTATCTCGCCTGTCACGATATTGGGGAGCGTGTAGACGAAGACAGAGGGACTGGGATAGTAGTCATCCTTGTCTTGAATGGATGCTAAATACTTCAGGTCGGATGAGACCGACGAGGTACGGTTGAAGAGCACTACGGCACGGTTGGAGCACTCCTCGAACCGTGTTTTGCCTTCTGCCTTCAGCAACAGTTCTGATGCCACAAAACCTAACCGGCAGAGACCATCCATCTTGTAGAACTTCGGATAGTCGCCTATCTGTTGTTTGTAAACTGCGGTAAGCATCGCTGTTCCGTCTTGTGTCGGAGTGACAGGAAGGGGTTTGCCGTTGACCCAGACACCATCGGGGGTCATGCGAACAGACTGCACGGTATGTGTCGCCATGACTTTCTTGCATATCGGTTGAGTGGCAGTTGTTGTAGACGTAGTAGATGGTTGAGTTTCCTCTGTCTTCTGTGCCAGGATGGTAGCATTGCAGCCGCCAAAGCCAGAGAGCATCTTTACGAATGTATATTTGTCGGAATGACGATTGGACGGAGAGATGTTCACCTTGCCCGACACGCCCAATTCCTCAAACCCTCGTGTCCCCAAAACGACATGGTCGTCAGCAGCCTTCATCGAGAGAATGGTTTCCAACACACCGGCAGCACCAAGCGTATGACCAAAGTAACCTTTCAGTGCATTGAGGGGGACATCAGACAGTCCTGCCCTCTTGATGGCAACAGACTCCATCTGATCGTTGAACAGGGTGGCGGTACCGTGGGCATTGACGAACGCCAAGTCATCACGGTCTACACTATTTAGTGTCAACTCCAATGCCTCGTACAGTCCTTCGGCTGTCTTCGACGGTGCACTGATATGGAAGGCATCATTTCTGACTACTCCATGACTGATCTGCCACATCTTGTCTTCTGCGACTGGAGATGTAGACGGGATGCTGTTTGCCAACACCATCGTCGCTGCCGCCTCACCAAGGTTGAGTCCGAAGCGCTCCATGTCAAAGGGACGGCACGGTTCGGAAGACAATGCCTTCAGCGACTGGAAACCGGAGATGATGAAACGGTCGGGAGTATCGCATCCACATACCACAGCATAACTGTACCTGTCCATTGCCAAGAGGCGTTCAGCCAATATCAGCGCAGAGAGACCGGAGATGCAGGCATTGCAAACCACATAGGGCTGGGATGAGATGCCCAACTGTTGGGCGATGCGGCGTGCCACCTGTCCAAGGTAGATACTCTCGTCATGCTGTGGTGTCAATCGCTCTATCGGTCCCTTGGTGGTACTCAAGATAAAGACAACACGTTCTTTCGTGACATCCACCTTAGAGGCGTTGACAGCATGACGGGCAGAACGAAGGGCGAGTTCCTCAAAGTCATGCGACATCAGCGAGGCAGTAAAGCCTTCGGGGATGCCATGACTGCCACATTCGCAGGCATGGATGCCCGACTTGCCGTCTTTCACCGACAAGTAGTTGGTCTCAGAGGTGTCCCCCAAAGGTGAGATGATATTGTCTGCCAGAATGTATGCCATAACTTTGTTTACTCTTCACTTAACACTCTTTCCTTCCACTCCTTGTAAAAAGGTGGATTGTCCCATACAAGCTGATAGTTCAGGTCCATAAAAACCTGCACTGAATGACCTGTGGCTATGAGACTCTCGTCGGTAGTGTCATGTATCTCGTAGTCGAAGACGATTTTTGCCGCCGCTGTCGGACGGTAGATGATGTCTATGCGTGGGGTCATCCCATAGCGTATGGGCTTCTTGTAGTGGAACGTGAGTTCTACCAACGGAGCGAAATAGCCGTGGTCGAAGAAGCTCATGTATTCCAGTCCGTATTTCTTGCCGAACGCCTCACGGGCATCCTCGAAGTAAAGCGGATAAGAACCATGCCACACCACATTCATCGAGTCGACCTCGCTGAACCTCACATCGAATATCTTTGACTCCTTCAGTTCTCTCATTGTGCTTCCTCCAGTTCCTTGACAGCGATTTTCATCTCTGTCGTTACCAACGTCCTGCCGTTGCATGTTATCTCTGCCTCGGCAAGGGTCATACCGAATATCTCTTCCTTCACCTCCACACGGGTAGTAATGATGTCCCCTACCTTGGGGGTGTCGACCACCTCAAAGTTGCGGACAGCACCGATAAAGCCCAACTGTATGCCTTTCTTCAGAATGTACTTGTTGACATAGCCAATACGGGCAGCACAGGTCTGGGCGATGTTCTCCATCAGTCCCGACGGTGTGAAGCGTCCATTGTCCACAAAGATATTGTCAGCCTTCACCTCTGTCTCGGTGACGGTAAGCGTATAGTCGAAATGCGTCAACGTGCCTATCATCACAAACGGCTCCTTCTGTGGAAGGAGCTCGTGGATATCTATCTGGCGTAGTTCTTGTTCTGTAGGTGTCGCTGTGTCTTGATTCGTCATTCTCTCTATTTTACTGTGGAGGAAGTTTCCCAAAAGTCATAAAAGTTGAACCACTGTGTAGGGTATCGGCGAACAACTCGTTCGAGTGCCTCCGCATAACTGTCAGCCAACTGCTGCATCTGTACCTTGCGCGGTGCATCCTTATCGTAGGAGAGGCTGTCGACGTATGCCGTATATGTCCAGGTGGATGTCTTCATCACATTGACAGCAATGGTGTCCATGCCTCGCATCGTAGCGACGGAGAAGGGTCCCATGGGCAGTCTCGCCTTCGCTCCAAGGAAGTTGACCGTGATGGTTTTCGGAGAACCGAGGATGCGGTCGGCAGGCATGCTTACCGTCTCCTTGTTGGCAAGTGCCTCATTGATGAGGAAGAGGTGGCTCATGTCGGGCTGTACGGGTATCATCCGGATATTGTTCTTGTCCAACTGCTCCCGGCGCCCTTCCATGACCGTAGCCTTCTCGCCTCCATACACCAAGGCATTGAATCGCTTGCACTTTGCCTTAAGGTTATAGCCTGCCGCCTCGTAGCAACCCGTATGAGAACTGAGTTGCACGAAGCCCTCCTCCTGCTCTGCCACCTTTTGAAAATGTTCGTAGCCTACCACCTCAACCCTGAAGTGTCTGCCGGCAAACATGGCAAAGCGGTCTATCACCACCTGTCCGAAGCGGTAATGGTTCACATAGGTGTTCCATGCCGCTTTCAGTCTGCCGTATCCCATACGCTTACGAAAGTAGCGGTATGAACAGGTACGGCTATTGTTGGTATTGACGAGCAGACAGACGGGCATGATGACGAGCATGATAAGCAGATACAACAGGCGCACGTCAAGTACCCGCAGCGAACCTATCAGCCAACGGTGCATCCATGCAGTCCCGAAGGTTGTGTTTTGCCCAGACATTTATCCTACCTTGCTCTCGATGTAGTCGCAGAACTGGCTCAGCGTACTTACGCCCTGCATCTCTTCTGCATTGATCTTAAAGCCGAAGTTCTTTTCCACAATGACAACGATGTCGACGAAGTCGAGGCTGTCAATACCGAGGTCGTCCTTCAACTTAGCCTCTGGCGCAATCTTGTCTTCGTCTATCTCCAAATCCTCAATAAGGAAGTTTCTTACTTTCTCTTCTATTTCTTTTCTTTCCATCTTTATTTAATTATGTATTATGGTGAAGGGGCATAAACACCCCCATTCTTCACTCTTAACTTTCCCTCTTAACTCTTCACTCTTCGTTCTTCACTCTTCACTCTTCACTCTTAACTCTTCACTCTTCACTCTTCCCTCTTCACTCTCCCTTCTTCACTTCCAGGATTGTGTGTCCTTGACCGATACCATCGTGGACAGCCGTCACCTTGAGTCCGGCGCGCTCTATCTGTCTCACCATGTCGTCAGAGTGGTACATCTTGCTGTTACCGTTTGCCATTGCCGTGAAGTAGACACTTGTCAAGGTAAGGCATAGGGATGCCGTCTCGTATTTCTGACGGTCCCAGAAGGTCTCCATTATATATAAGGTGGTGTCCTTTGTCATCACCTTGGCAGCCCGCAAGAGGATGCTGTAGATCTGTTCTTCCGAGAAACAGTCGAGGAACTGGCTCATCCAGATGGCATCCCAAGAGCCAGAGGGCAGTTGGTTGTTCACGTCAAGGATATCTGTGGGATAACCAGCGATACGGTCGGCTCCCTCCTTACCCTCGATGTTCTGCTTCATCATACCGATTTGTCCAGGCAGGTCGACGATGGTAACGTTCACGTCCTTGTCGTAGTCCACACAGCGCAGGGCAAAGCGTCCTGTGTTGCCACCGACATCCATCAGGGTCTTGGGCTTTTTGCCGAAGACCAACTTCAGAGCCGTATCAAAGGAGAGGTCACTATAGAAATGGTCAAAGCCAAACCAACTCTTCTGTGCCTGGGGTTCGAGTTTGGACAGTCCCTCGTAGAGGGTAGGCCAGTCGCCCAAGGTCTTCAGACCAGCGGGCTTTTCTTCCTTCAAGGCTTCGTCCAAGTAGAACATTCCCTTATAGTTGATGTCATGATTGAAGTCCATATTGGCTCTCGTACTGGCATCAGTAAGTAAGAACCACCCTGTCTTGGAGAGAGAGAAGCGGTCGGTATCCTTGTCTACGAGAACTGTGCCGACGCTTAATGATGCCTCAAGCAGTATCTTAAGCGCATACTCCGTCAGCCCTGTCTTCTCCTTCAGTTCAGCAATCGTCAGTCCGTCTGTGCTGTTGCGCAACTCGTCCAGTATGCCCCACTTCAACATAAGACGTGACACCTGGAAGACAACTGGCGCCCAGGCAATGTACTGTGCCAAGCGCTGTGCCTCACGAGCCGACAATTGCTCCTGCGTATATCTATCGCTTTCAGACTTGAATAGATTCATAGTTGTGTATTGATGCGTTGGATTTTATCTCTTACCCAAGAAGTTCCATCCCAAGGTAACGAAGTAGGAAGCGAGATTACCATCGCTCTCATAGTATCCGCCAGGGTTCTCGAAGAGGTCGTCTTTCAAACCGAAGTCGACACCAAAGTGGAGGCATACCTGCTTGTAGTTGACCCCAAAGCCGAGGCGTACTCCATAGTCTACCTTTTCGAAGCCAAAGTCGTATGCTCCGAAAAGACCAGCGAAAGGCGCAATACCAAGGTCGTGGGTGGGATAGAAGTGATATGAAAGCATGGCAGGTATCAACAATGAGAAGTTGTTCTCTGCATACCTGTTGCTTCCGTCTCTCACATCTACGCCGCGGTTGGCAGCATAGAGTCCTGTCTCAAAATACAAAGGCTTCTGGATAAGACGGGTGTCAAACGACAGACCGCCCATAAACGACTGGCAGTTGCGGTCGCTATGCCCGTCAAGATGGAAGTCATGGCGCACATTGGTCTCCATATATCCCACTCTCACCCCAAAATGATACTTGGGAGCTTCGTCAGACTCCTGGGCACAAACGGTCTGACCGACACCCACGAAGAGAGCCAGGCAGACCGCCCATTTCAATATTCTTCTGTTCATAAAGGAACTGTCTTATAGTGATTAATCGAGTTTCTTCACCATCTTGACAACAGCCTTGGCAAGTTCATCGAAAGCAGACTTGACACGTGAGCTCTCGCTGAAGTCGCACAATCCCTTGACATTGTCCACGCGCAACACCAAAACAGTCTCGCCCGTAGAAGCATCCTTGACAACGATGTCACCTACCAGTCCGACACCGCCCTGACCCTTCTTCATAGAGAACCAAGCGGCAGCGAAATTGCCCATGTCCATGCTCTCAACAACGAAAGTAGTGCTGTACTTGGCACCAGCCTCACCAAACTTGAAGGTCTTGCTCTTGCTGGTGAAACGCTTGGCAAACTGCTTGCCACCGGCAACCATGTCCTTGTGGTAGTTCTCAAGGAAGTCATCGTCCGAACGAGTCTTGGCATACTCCTCAGGAGACTTACCAGCAATCTTAACATTGCTGTAGTCTAATGCAAATGTAGACACAGCGGCTTCCTTCAACACTTTAGCATCGCCACTCTTCACATAAAGCAATTCGTCTGCTGCCATGATATTGAGACTCATCATCATGGCAAACATCATAAGAATAATCTTTTTCATAATCGTAATCGTTTGTTATAATATTTCCTAATTGTTTTTACTTAAGTTGCTTCTTGAGCAGTTTTGCCAAGTCTTCTCCCAACTCACTCAGTGGGTCCTGGAATGTGATGTCATCATTGTTGTCTCCATCATTGGTAGAGAAAGCGAAGGTAGCCATCGTCTCTGAGCTCTGCGCATCCTTCAGATATGCCTTACCACGAAGACGTCCCTTGGAATCCACATTCTCTGGGGTAATATAAAGCACATACTTCGCTGTGGTTCTGACAGGTGCAGACATCAGTCCGTACTTGCGGGAAACCTGGTTGAAATACAAGGAGAAGATGCGCAATGACTTCAACTGCCATTCGTCCGCACGTGGGGCAATAGCAAGGAAATCACTAAAGGGACGAGTCTCCTGATACTTGATATTGTCGAGGTCGAGGACAACATCAAACTGATGTGTACCTGCCAGACAGTTCACCGAACCGTCCGTCATCTTGACAGTGGCAAACGAAGCCACACTTGACAAGAGCAGGGCAAAAGCCAAAAATAATTTCTTCATAATCATGGGTCTCTATTTAATAATGAGAGGAGTTAAAGGAGTTAAGGAGTTAAGACAACAGCCTTTGTGGGTATTGGATTGCCTTTCCCTTCGGCCGGCGAACGTTGTTTCTTCACTCTTCACTCTTCACTTTTCACTCTTCACTCTTCTCTCTTCACTCTTCATTCTTCACTTTCTTGATGACCAGAGCCGAGTTGGTGCCACCAAAGCCGAAGCTGTTGCTGAGGATGGTATCCAGTTCTGTATCTACCGTCTTGGCAGCAATATTGAGCTTCTCGGAATATTCGTCGGGACTCTCGAAATTGACATTCGGAGCCACGAAGTTGTTCTGCATCATCAGTGTACTGTACACTATCTCCGAAGCACCAGCCATCCAGCACTCGTGTCCTGTCATACCCTTGGTAGAAGAGATGAGGGCGTGCTTGCCATGGAACATACGGTCGAGGGCTATTGCCTCATACATATCCCCCTGATGGGTACTGGTGGCATGGGCATTGATATAGTCGATGTCATCTACCGTCACACCCGCCATCTTGAGGGCTCGCGTCATGGCAACGACACTACCGTCATCAGACGGTTGACTGATGCCGCCACCATTGCTGGAGAAGCCATAGCCCACCACCTCGGCAAGGATGTTTGCACCGCGCGCCTTGGCATGCTCATAGTCTTCGAGCACAACAGAGGCAGCACCACCACTCGGTATCAGTCCGTCGCGGTCACGGTCGAAGGGGCGACTTGCCTTCGTAGGCTCATCCATACGGATAGAGAAGGCACTCAGGGCATCAAAGGATGCCATCGAGTAATAGTTGGTCTCCTGCGCACCACCACAGAGCACCATATCCTGCAGTCCCTGCTTGATCAACATAAAACCGAGACCTATGGAGTGGCTACCGCTGGCACATGCCGAACTGACAGTGAAGTTGACACCGCGCAGATGGAAGATGGTGCTGAGGTTCATGTTCACCGTCGAGTTCATCGACTGGAAGATAATGCCATAGCCCAACATAGCTGAGTCGTGCTTCTCGTCCATGATCTTCGATGCCTCAATGACCGGCTTTGCCGAGGAGTCGTTGCCAAAGATGCAACCCACCTCGTTCTCACGCAGATAATCATCGGAGATGCCAGCCTGGGCAAAAGCCTGCAGACTCGACATATAGGCATACTTAGCCTCTTCCGACATACCGGCACGGGTATGGCGGTCTAACATCTGCTTGGTGATCTTCGGTTCCTCTACAATACCAGTCAGAGCCGAACGGTAACCGTATTCAAGTCGCTCGGGTTGTATACCGATACCCGACTTCCCGTTGTACAACGACTCCTTGACCGTATCAAGGTCAGTGCCGAGGCACGACCAGATGCCCATTCCTGTAATGACTACTCTTCTCTCCATCGTACTCTTCTCTCCGTGCTATTAAGTGTAAAGTCCGCCGTTGATGCTGACTACCTCACCTGTTATATACCCAGCCTCATCAGAAGCGAGGAAGTCTACGAGGGCAGCCACCTCCTCTGACTTTCCGAAGCGTCCTGCAGGAATCATCTTCTTAAGATTGTCCTCGGGCAAGTCCTTCGTCATATCGGTCTGGATAAAACCAGGGGCTACTGCGTTCACCGTGATATTACGGGCAGCCACTTCCTGAGCAAGAGCCTTGGTGGCACCGATGAGAGCCGCCTTTGCCGCACTGTAGTTCACCTGTCCGGGCAAGCCCTTCAGACCAGAGAGGGAAGCCATGTTGATAATCCTACCACCATGCTTGCGTGGCATCATGTGCTTCAAGAGTCGGCGTGTGATATAGAAGAAGCCGTTGAGGTTGATGTCCAACACACGGTGCCAGTCTTCTTCCGGCATCATGAACATCACGTTGTCGCGACGGATACCAGCATTGTTTACCAACACAGAGATCCACTCCTCGGGATGGGAAGCCTCCCATGCATCGATGGCACGCTCTATCTCCTTGGAGTCGGAGGTGTCAAACTGCATCAGTTCGGCACTGCCGCCATTCTGCTCTATCTCCTCCTTGACAGCCTTGGCGCAGTCCTCATGACTCAGATAGTTGATGAGTACACAATATCCCTTCTTTCCCAAACGGAGCGCGATAGCCTTTCCGATACCTCGCGAAGCTCCCGTTACCAGTGCGTATTTCATACTTTCTTCCTTTTTCTATTTTTATCGTTACACGTATGGTGCCCCTTCTGTAAGGGCACCACATACCAATTTAATTGTGCAAAGGTAACGTTTTTCTTTGAAAATAACAAGATTTTCAAGAAAAAGTGACAGAAACTGGACTGCATATTACCAATCCGCCACAAGGCGAAAGCCTCCCTTTGCACAGTCTCGCCTTATCGCTTTCCAGCCAACAGACCGTTGATGACAGCGGCAGTAAAACCGCCCTGCTCCATCGTGTTCAATCCCTTGATGGTACATCCTCCAGGGGTCGTCACCTTGTCGATAGCTGCCTCGGGATGTTCTCCTGTCGCCTGCAACAGTTCGATGGCTCCCTTCACAGTCTGCAATACAATCTTCTGGGCATCCTTTGCCTTGAAGCCCATCTCCACACCACCTTCCACATTGGCACGGACATAACGCATGGCATAGGCGATGGCGCACGACATCGCGGTGGCAGCGGGGAAGAGACGCTCTTCCATGAGAAGGCTCTCACCGAGTTCATCGAAGATGCCAACGACGGTCTTGATGTCTTCATCCGAAGCATCTACCGGGGTGATGAATGTCATCGACTGTCTGTAAGCGATGGCGATATTGGGCATCACAAGGAAAAGGGAAGGGGTGGCACCGTCCTTGTCAAGCCACTGCTTGATGTCGGAAGAGGGCACACCTGCTGCCACGACAATCAATTTCTGACTCTTGTAATCGAGCACATCACGTATGCCTTTCAGAGTCTTCTCCACACACCAGGGCTTTACGACCACGCAGACGAGATCTGCCCCACTACAAGCCAACTGGTTGTCGGGGGTCACACTGGTACCTTTTCCTGCGAAGTGTGCCAACACGGGTTGGTTATGGTCTGACACGGTAATGTCCTGAGGCACGAAGCGCTCGCTGTTCAGCAGTCCCTCTGCCATGGCTCCTCCCATGGCTCCTGCTCCAATAATGGTTATTCTCATTGTATTATATCGCTGTTATAAGGATGTTATAAGGGGGTTATAAATTAGGAACTCTTAGTGGTTGGCAACGGGGCGAACACAGCAACCATTGGTACGGGAGTAATTATCCAGAACTAATCTACTTTGATTGATGATGAAGCGGCGCGCGTTGCTAACAGTAGTAGCGAGCGTACTGGACCAGTAGTCTCCATAACTGCCATAATCACCACGGCTCGTTCCAACATAAGTTCCAGAAGCTGGCAAGAATATGGAGTTCTTGGAGTTCTTTTTATTAGTGAATTTCCAGCCTTTAATCGTAGAACCAGAAGAGGTGGTTCCGCTGGTCCATTCTTTGTTACAGTTGTTGAGGAGTTCAGAGAACTCGTCGTTTGTTGGCATGCGGAAAGCATCCCCCCAGTTGGCATCAGCAGCATCGTCTCCCATATCGAGCGTGGGTATCTTATCCGTAGCATTATACTTGGTCAAATTGGAAGCGGAAGAACCATACTTATATGTACTCCAGTCATAATTTGACTTTGGCTGTACTTCACCCCAAGCATAATAGTTTCCGTCATCCGCAGCAGTTTCAGCACCAATGTTTGTCTCCGCCCAAAGCAAACCGCTCGGTAAACCGAGGTCGATGAACTTATGGCCATGGATGATTGCGGTGTTGTCTCCCTCGGGTGTATCGAGTGTCTTTACCTCGGCAACGTTGCCATAGATGATGGTGTCAAGCAACTTCACATAAGGTCTGATGTAATATGTCGTATCAGCTGTAAGGTTTTTCAAAGAAAACGTATAGCTCTTCGGCTCTGTTCCCAATTTCAGACTCTCGTCTGTGACTGTCGGAGCATTGTTCTTGAAGGAGTAACAAACGCCCACCTCGGCGGTAATGGAAAGCGACTTCACACCTTCCCCTGCAGAAAGTCCTACCGTACAAGTGGCTGTTATCAAATTGTTTTTTATACTATCTACATCGTCATTGGTGATCGTGAACCATTTGTCTTTGACATTGAACGTAGAATAATTCACGGAAGAAACACTGACGCCATTTATGACGCCATCGGCTTTCATCATCCACATATTCTGCTGGGCAGTCATCGTCTGTGTCGCAAACAGGATGCCACACAAGGCAATATATAATTTTCGTATCTTCATAGCGTTATATTTTGTATTGTTAGAGATATCTGTGTCATCAGCCCTCTAATCGAAGAGCCTTGACGACACATGTTTTAAGAGATGCGCAAGCCGTGTACCTTAGCGTTTAGCAACGGGGCGGATGGGGAGTCCCAGGTAGCGGTGGCTATAAGTCTGGTAGATAACATCACGAACGAAATGGAGGCAGCATGCTTCATAGTCGTCACTTGAATAGAGCGTACTGGTCCAGTAGTAGCCTTCCGACTCCCAATTCCAGTAAGTTCTTTCACTCATATACCCACCAACGGGGAGGAAGATAGACTTGTTATTCTTGCCAGTAACTTGATACCCGACGACGGGACTACCAGAGCAGTCGGTTACGCTGGTCCAAGTCCAAGTGCAGCTATCATTGAGTTCTGTAAGTTCTTCGCCTGTAGGCATGCGACAAGAAGTGCCCCAGTAGACATAGGCGGCATCGTCAGTATTGTCGAGAGTGGTCTTGCCATCTGTCGAGTTGTACTTGGTAATATTGTCAGCTGATGTACCGTATGCGTATGTACTCCAGTTGTAAATTGCTTTGGGCTTCGTCTCGCCCCAAGCGAAGTACTCTCCTCTATCGGCGGGAGTGGCTGCATCAACGTTACAAGTGGCCCAAAGCAAACCGCTTGACAAACCGAGGTCGATGAACTTATGCTCGTCGATGATGATATAATCATCAGGCTTAACACCGGTAGTTGTCACGCTCTTCACATCACTATAGCATACCGCACTGTTCACCCTTACATAAGCCCTATAATAATAGGTGGTGCCAGCGTCAAGTCCGTGGATCTGAAAGCTTTGCTCTCCAAATTTCGCACCCAACCATCTCCTTCCGTCAGCAACCGTAGGGGTCTTATGGATATCAGAGAAGCAGATGCCCACTTCGGGAGTCTTTTCGAAGGACTTGTATTCGTCCGACTTGAAGGCTACGCTGAAGGTTGACTCGAACATGTTGTCCGTTTCATTTGTCGCATCATTGATAGTGAACGTCAGGATGTCCTCGAACTTGACTTGGCTGACTGGGTAGGCAGCCAAATCGCCTGACTTAGAAAGAACAATAACGTTCTTTTGCGCCGAAGCAAACTGCACTGCAAGCAGCATGGCGCATAATAAAGCAAATAGTTTTTTCATCTTGTTATTCCTTTTTTAGCATGACGAGTTGACGGCACGAGACAGAACAACCCTTCACATCTTCTTACATTAATGAGGAGACTTTCTTCCTACATGTGGCAAAGGTACGACTATTTCTTGAATATACAAAGGAAAAGGAAATAAATACATGACAGAGTGTCTATAATTCTTACAGATATTGTACCTTTGCATTGATAAGGTGCAAGCAGGTGTGGTGCAATCAGTTTCCTTTTCCTACAATTTCTTCTACTAAGGGTTAGGAAATCGAGAGTTGGACAGCCATTCGGGCATCGAGAGCATCGTCAAGGAACTGAACCAATTCGAGAACGTGAACATCGGATTGGAAGGGAAAACGATAGTCATCAAGTAACGTTCAGTCCCCATATATATAATAAGGTGTAGTATTCCTATACCTATAAACCGTCATGTCATGATAAGAAGAATCATTACTATCATATTGCTGCTGTGCCCATTCGGCTTGGCGATGAATGCACAGCACATCACCCGCAACTATCACGACCGCAGCATGTCATCGACGACAATCGCCTTCTCTAACAGTACCAAGTCGATACCCTCGATGCCGTTGAAGTTGCAGGGGACGATGCCTATCTCCTCATATCCGAGGCATCGGTAGAGCGTTCGGGCCGCCTTGTTCTTTGCCTGTGTGTCCATACGAAGGTCTTTGCAACCTTCTTGGCGGGCATACTCCTCGTAGTAGGCAACGAACGCTTTGCCGATGCCTTTCCCCGAACAGTCGGGGTCCACCACGAGGGTGTGCAGCACCATCACCTCGTCATCGTTTGCCTTCACCGTCCAGTTGCCCTGGGCGTAAGAGTCCATTTGTTTGTGGTTGATGATGGCTGTAGCCTCCACTTTCCCGTCTTGCTCATATACGAGGAGGTCGCCGCGCTGCAAGGCCAACAGGGCGGTGTCGCGAGTGGGATAAACGCCTCTTTGCCATCCGATACTAACAAGTCCCTTTTCCTCCAAGTCCAATACCTTATTATATATAGTGGCTATGCCGTCAATGTCACGGCTCGTTGCTTTCCTTATCATAGCTTTCTTAGTTTTATTCTTTTTGCGTGCAAAAGTACATAATAATGGCGACATGGCAAAATGCGGGGTAAAGCATTTGTAACATTCGAACAAAATGCGTACCTTTGCATCCGAAAAGTGCCACGACGTGCGGCACGCCTCTTGCAAAAGCTACAGATTGTCATGGATACATTACAGAACATATCAATTCAGATCAGCGACTTCCTCTGGACATACATCATCATCACGGTGTTAGTGTGTTGCGCCATCTTTTTCACTTGGCGCACCCGTTTCGTGCAGTTTCGTCTCATTGGCGAGATGATTCGCCTGTTGCTGCATCCCGACAAGGTGCAGCCAGAAGATATTGGTCCCGAAGAACTATCGGAGGAAATAAAAGTGGACGGAAAGATGAAGCACATCTCTTCCTTCCAAGCTTTTGTCGTGGCATTGGCGAGCAGGATTGGTACGGGCAACTTGGCCGGTGTGGCTACCGCCATCAGCG
>CAVCDC010000026.1:0-30732 GCA_963600865.1 Firmicutes bacterium CAG:103 | reverse complement strand
GTTGCACTAAAAAAGCGTTTGACTATTTAACCTAAGAAAATACTTAAGTATGAATCAAAATTTTAGAAAAACAATGCTGCTGATGGGCACATGTGTTACCCTTGGATTGACTTGCTCAACCCAGGCTTATGCCACACTCCCCAACCAGACTGTCAATGCAGTCCAGCAGTCGAAGAAGGTGTCTGGTAACGTAAGCGACGCAGAAGGTCCTGTTATCGGCGCAAGTGTCGTTGAAAAAGGCAATCCCAGCAATGGTGCCGTTACCGACCTCGATGGTAACTTCACCTTGAACGTGAAGCCCGGAGCAACGATTGTAGTTACTTACATTGGTTACAAGACGCAGGAAATCGCCGTTGGTAACCAGTCTAATTTCAACATTACCTTGGCTACCGACGACAAGACATTGGATGAGGTCGTGGTCGTTGGTTATGGTGTTCAGAAGAAGAAGCTCGTTACGGGTGCTACTGTTCAGGTAAAGGGAGACGATATCTCCAAGTTGAACACAACTCAGGCATTGGGAGCTTTGCAGAGCCAGACCCCTGGTGTGAACATCCAGGCATCTTCTGGTCAGCCAGGCGACGGCTTTAAGGTTATGATTCGTGGTGCAGGTACCAATGGTAATACTACACCTCTTTATGTAATCGATGGCGTTTCTGGTGGCGATATCAACAACTTGAACCCATCCGATATTGAGAGCATCGACGTATTGAAGGATGCTGCCTCTTGTGCCATCTATGGTTCTGCTGCTGCCAATGGTGTTATCTTGGTAACGACAAAGCAGGGTAAGCAGGGCAAGATCCAGGTTTCTTACGATGCTAACATCGGTTGGCAGAACGTTTATCGTGTTCCTCAGATGCTTACAGCCAAGCAGTATATGCAGGTTATGGACTTGGCTCGTTACAATAGTGGCGAGAGTCCTCGTGACTGGTCGCAATACTTCCAAGGCTATGAGTCTTTGTATCAGTCTTATTTGGATGGTACAAACTCTGGAACAAACTGGTTGGATGCCATTCGTAACAAGAATGCTGTTACCACAAGCCATTCTTTGAATATTACTGGTGGTAGCGACCGTAGCACATTCTCTATCGGTGCTGGTTATCAGTATCAGGATGGTGTGTTCGGTGGTCAGTATGCCAAGTCAGACTATCGTCGTTTCACACTCCGTGTCAACTCGGAGCATGTGATCTGGCGCAACAGCAAGGGTCTTGATGTTGTGAAGGTTGGTGAGAACATCTATTACAGCCACAAGCAGAACCAAGGTATCCAGATTGGTAACCAGTACAGCAATGCTATTTCTAACATGCTGCGTGCCAACCCGTTGATTCCTATTTACAACAATTCTGGCAGCTTCTTCGGCTATGACGACTTGAAGAGCTCAGGTATGTTCAACTATTCTTCTTATTCAAGCAACCCTGTAGCTGCTCTTACTTATAGCCAGAGTGCCAACAACAAGAGCATCAACTTTGGTTTGAATGCAGTGGGCTATCTTGAGATTCAGCCTATTAAGGGATTGAAGTATCGTGGTCAGTTGAGCTACAATCAGAATACAAGCTCATGGCGTTGCTACCTCCCTGTTTATAAGTTGAACGACCAGGGTGACCAGCGTACAACAGACCAGGCTACAAACAACACAAGCCTTGGCTGGGGTTGGGGAACAACCAACACATTGAACTATAAGTTTGACGTTAAGAAGCACGACTTTGATATCCTTATTGGTACAGAGTATGGTGAGAGCCGTCCAAACTTCGGTTATAACTTGAGCGTTACCACATCCAACTCTATCTTCGGCGATTTGGATCACGCTTATATGTCGTTGATGAAGGACAATAAGAAGGCTTCTGTATCAGGTTTGCCATATACAGATTCTCGTAGTATGTCTTACTTCGGACGTTTGAACTATAACTACGATGAGAAGTATATGTTCTCAGCCATCATGCGTGCCGATGGTTCTTCTATGTTTGCTCCTGGCCACCGTTGGGGTTACTTCCCATCATTCTCTGCTGGTTGGGTTGTGTCAAACGAGAAGTTCATGGAGCCTGCTGCCAAGTGGTTCGATTTCTTGAAGATTCGTGCTGGTTGGGGTCAGAATGGTAACAAGAACATTTCTGCATTCCAGTATGAGGCTGCCTTCGCATACGATGAGTACAGCAACTATTCATTCAACAACTCAAAGGATGACCCAACTCGTGGTGCTTCTCTTACTCGTTTGGCAAATGACGAGCTTACTTGGGAGACATCTGAGCAGCTTGACCTCGGTTTCGATGCTCGTTTCTTGCACAGCCGCTTGGGCTTGACCTTCGACTGGTATCAGAAGACTACCAAGGACTTGTTGCTGAGCGTTCCTGTTTCTCCTACAACAGGTTTTAGCACACAGTTGAAGAATGCCGGTACCGTAAGAAATACGGGTGTCGAGGTTGCCTTGACATGGAATGACAAGATTGGTAAGGATTTCCAATACAACATTGGTTATAACATCGCTTACAACAAGAATGAGGTAACTAAGGTTAACAGTTCTCAGAAGTACAACTCTGGTGGTTCTGACTTGTTGGCACAGGGTACTGGTTATATGGCTCGCTTCGAGGAAGGACACCCAATCGGCTACTTCTGGGGCTATAAGACAGCTGGTCCTATCCAAAACGAACAGGACTTGAAGGACTACATCAACACATTGAAAGACCATGACGCCGCTAACTCTCGCCAAGGTGAAGATTTGAAGGTGGGTGACTTGAAGTTTGTCGATGTGAACGGCGATGGTGTCATCAACGATGAAGATAAGACTGACTTGGGTAATCCTAACCCTGATGTAACAATGGGTATTACTCTTGGTGCATCTTACAAGGGCTTCGATTTGAACATTACTGGTTATGCTGCTCTTGGTCAGCAGGTGGCTCGTTCTTATCGTAAGTTTACCGATGGTGAGTATGAGAACTTCACAACAGAGGTTTATGACTATTGGAACGGCGAGGGTACATCAAGCAAGTATCCACAGTTTGCTGCCATGAACCGTGGCGTGAACTGGCAGACTATCTCTGACATTTATATTGAGGACGCAAGCTACTTCCGTCTTCAGAACTTGACTGTAGGTTACGACTTCACTAAGATTTGGAAGAAGAGTCCTTTCCAGCAGCTTCGTCTGTATTTCGCAGCCCAGAACCTCTTTACCATCACTGGTTACAAGGGTATGGACCCAGAAAACGGTATGGCACTCAATTCATCTGAGCCTTGGGTAACAGGTGTTGACGTAGGTAACTACCCACAACCTCGTACCTATATGTTTGGTGTAAATGTTAAGTTCTAATCTTATTAAAAGAATATACAATGAAAAAGATATTTATATTTGCTGTAGCCCTCGTAACATTGGGATTGACTTCTTGCGGCATTGACGATGTGAAGAACATTGGCGAAATGTCAACGAGTGAGTTCCCTAAGTCTGATGCTGACGCAGAGGCTATCTTGGCTGGTGTTTACCAGAATCTGAACACAGTCAATGCCAATCCGCAAATGTCATTCCTGTATTATGCCGCACTGGCAAGTGATGACCAACTTGGTGGTGGAGGTACCAACGACAAGTTGATGCAGGCAGAGGATTTGCTTTGCAATTACAACGCAGACATGACCAATCAGTTCTATTCTGACCGTTATAAAGGTGTGGCTCGTGCCAATAATACGATTAAGTACTTGAACTTGTCAACGAATATGTCTGAGGATACAAAGAACCAGGCTATTGGTGAGGCAAAGGCTCTTCGTGCTTTCTATTATTACGAGTTGGCTTCCATGTATGGAAATGTGCCTTTGGTAACTGACCCAGATGAGGAGAACTCTAAGCAGGGTGACGTGAAGGTTCTTTGGGGACAGATTCTCCAGGATCTCTATGAGGCAGCTACTTCTATGCCTGATGAAAGAAAGACCGATGGTCACTTGGACAAATATACCGTAGAGGCAATGTTGTGCCGTGCATGGTTGTTCTATACAGGCTTCTATTGCAACGGAACTTCAACAGCCGACTTGGTTAGCACAACCTATGCTCCTTTGACATCTGTTGACCTGCCTAATGGTACCACTCTTACCAAGCAGGATGTCATCAATGCCATCGATGACTGTGTGACCAATGGTCAGGCTAAGGGTTATAGCTTGGTTCCTGATTTCCGCAATTTGTGGGCTTATTCTAACAACAAGGTTTCCAAGGACTATCCTTATGCTGCTGAGAACGGTTTGAAGTGGGTGGAAAATGACAATGCAGTTAACCCTGAGTCTATGTTCGCCATCAAGTTCAATAAGTTCGCTTCTTGGCAGACAACTATTGGTTACGCCAATGGTTATGCTCTCCACTTCGGTGTTCGTGGTGGTCAGGATTATGCAAATACATTCCCATTTGGTCAGGGATGGGGTGCTGGTCCTGTTGCTCCTAACTTGGTTAACGACTGGAAGAATGCAGACCCACAGGGACTTGATGTTCGTTTGAAGGGTACTGTTTGTGATGTGAACGATAAGGAAGAAATGCCAAACTATACTCGTGGTGGTTGGGCTGACTATGTACAGGAAACAGACTACTACTCTAAGAAGTGGTCTCCTATCTGTGCTAAGAACGACGGTTCTTTCGTAACTAAGAATGACGATGGTACAACATCTACTCCTGAATATGTAGCTTGTTTCGAGACCTTGATGTACTCAGGAAACTGGGGTACTTCGGGCGAGAATAACTTCCAGTTGAGCAACATTCATGATTTGGTGTTGATTAGATTTGCCGACGCTCTCTTGATGCAGAGTGAGCTGAAGGAAGATGTAACTGGTATGAACGAGGTACACAAGCGTGCAACAGGTGTTGCTAACTACTATTCTACCTACTCTCTGCAGGCTTTGCAGAACGAGCGCCGTTGGGAGTTCGCTTGTGAGGGTATTCGTTGGAACGATATCCGCCGCTGGCACATCGCTCAGACTGCATTGGCAAAGCAGGAGAATCAGCCTGTTTACTATTGCGGTACTTCTGCAACTAATACTGCTCACAATGGTGGCTATGTGGCTCGTTACAATGCAACAGCTGGTTTCCAGAAGATGCCTGAGACTCAGATTGCTCTTGGTACAGTTGTACAGAACGACGGTTGGTCATCTGCTGATGCTGAATATACCGGTTGGTAATCAACAATGTTGAATCTTAAAAATTGAATTACAATGAAAAAATCAATATTATTCATGGTGATGGCTGCAGGATTGCTTACAGCTTGTAATCCTTCAAAGGATGATGTAAGCACACCAGGCAGTAGCTTGACCACGGAGCAGCTGTCAAATGGTTTCACTTACACCCAGTATAGTGATGAGGATTATACCACAGTTGCTGAAAATGGTAATTACTTCACTTTCGCCACTTCTCCTTCGCGAGTTGTATCCATCTATCAGGTGGACGAGGATGGTGTGGAGACTACTCTCGTTTCAGGTGTGGCTAACGGTAAGTTCAAGATTGTGCCCAAACGTGGTAATCCCACAGAGCAGAAGTTCTATGTTGAGACATTGAACTTTGACGGTACAACTGTTAAGGCGGAGAAGACAGTAAATGTTTATGTTCCTTCAGAATTGACTCCAGAGATGCGCCTCTTGGCAAGTGATTCTTATGGCAAGAAGGTCTGGAAGTGGGATACTGATTGGCGTGCTGACGGTGGTGTCTGGGGTAACTTAGGCTATGCTGCTGGCGACGGTGATTCTTTTGCTAATGATGGCAATGGTATTTGGTTCGCTTGTGCTCCTGCCGACTTGACTACACAGCTCCAGCACTCTGATACGGGTGTTGCCACTGGCGAGGAAGATCCTAACGCCTATATGGTGTTCAACGATGATGGTTCTCTCGTTACCTACGATGGCGGTGGCAACCAGATTCGTAAGGGTAAGTATTCCGTTCTGAACTACACGGGCGAAAGAAACATTGCTTCTATCGACGGAAGTCAGGCTAATTGGTCTTATGGTACATTGCAGACCACAGAAGGTGCCATCCTCTTCCCATTCAAGATCAATGGTAATGGAATGAAGCCTACAGAGTTTGAGATTATGCAGCTTGATGCCAATCATTTGAAGTTGATTTATGTGGCTCCTGGCACAGGTAGCTGGCAGGAGGCAACATGGTGGGCTTTCAAGAGTAATTCCGATCCTGAGGCTGCTTTGCATAACTTCGGTACCAAGGCTTGGACTTGGGATGTTGACTGGCGTGCTGATCACGGTGCTTGGGGCAACGTAGGCTATGCAGCTGGCGACGGTGCTTCTTTTACCAATGATGGCAATGGTATTTGGTTTGCTTGTGCTCCTGGCGACTTGAGTGGACAGCTTGAACACTCCGATACAGGTGCTGCTACTGGCGAGGAAGATCCTAATGCTTATATGACGTTCGATTGGAAGACCAGTACCATTACATCATACGATACTTCTGGCAAGCAGATTCGTCAAGGTAAGTTCGAAATCACAGCTTGGAATGAAAATATGTTTTCTTCTATTGAAGGAAGTCAGGCTAAATGGTCTTATGGTACATTGCAGACCACAGAAGGTGCCATCCTCTTCCCATTTAAGATCAATGGTAGTGGCATGATGCCTACTGAGTTTGAGATCATGCAGCTTGATGCCAATCATTTGAAGTTGCTTTATGTGGCTCCTGGCACAGGTAGCTGGCAGGAGGCAACATGGTGGGCTTTCAAGGCAAAGAAGTAAAATGAGATAATCGTTGTGATTATAATATATAATTCTGTTAAGTCCTGGTTGTAGTGATACAGTCAGGGCTTTTTCTATTCAGATAACAAAATAGTAGCACAAAAGGTTGGCTGTTACGACAATAAGTCGTAATTTTGCAAGGAAAACATTAAAAACATACAACTATGAACATAACAGCATCCATAACCATTCCACAGGTAGACTACAACTTATTGGAAGACTTGGCACACAAGTTCGGATGGATAGTTCGGATAGAGAAGAAAAGCGGATTGGAAGAAGCACTTGAAGATGTAAAAAATGGGCGAGTCCATCATGCAAAAGATGCCCACGACCTCATTAAACAGTGTTTAGCATGATGTATTATTACTATTCTTAGATAACGGAACTCATAGTGATTTATTTTAGCAACATAGTTGATTATAACATAAAGCGAAGCCTCAGCTGTTCTACAGTTGGGGCTTTTTCTTTTGATATCACGAAAATAGTGGCAGAAAGATTGTGCTGTTACAATATTTTATTGTACTTTTGTAAGCACTTACGCAATGACGAAACCGAACAGCTAAAAGCAAAACCATATATCCTATGAAAAAGACAATCGCTATCGTTACTTTCGCCCTCCTGACCACTACCAACCTGATAGTCATGGCGGGATGCGACAAATCAGCAGACAAAGCAGTGTGCCACATTCACGGCACCATGGAATCAAGTCACTGGGACGGCAAGAAGATATTTCTTGTCCCCATGTTCGGACTACAAGATGCAGCCCATGTCGACTCCGTTGTCATCAAGGATGGCAAGTTCGAATTTACCGCTGACACCACTGAGATGAAGGTCATCCGTGTGGACTACCATTACCGTGAAGGAGCGCAAGAACTGCTCGTGGCATCCGAACCAGGAAACGTGAATGTGACCATCGGAGCCAACAGCACCACTAACGGCACGCCACAGAACGACTCCCTACAAGTTTGGAAGGACAAAATAATTTCTTTCAACACAGAATACAACAAACTAAGGGCGGAAGCTCGCCAAAGCGGTTCTGACACAGTCCTCATGACCAAAGGCAAAGAAATACAGAAAGCCCTAAGAGAGTACAACAACACATTCTCGCAAAGGCAACCTGCAGGAGTGTTCAAGGAGTTCCTCACGAAAATGTATCCTTCCAAATAATCAGCACCCATTCACAACATCAACAATTCAACTTACGGAATTAGGGGAGTCAAAAGAACAATCGAATATAGAATGGTTCTATAAATTACCGCCCTTAATCTTTTAGGCTCATGAAAGAAATCATATCCCGATACGGAAAGCTCGCCTTCACCCTGTTCTGGGGCATAGGCATTTTCCTCTTTTGGTATGCAGGCTATCCACAGGCGTTGTGCTACCAAGAGCAAAACCAACTTTTCCTTTGGTCGACAGACTATCTATGCCACGACCTAAGCGTGGCAGGAGGCCTTGCCGACTACATCAGCGAGTTCTTGGTGCAGTTCTACTATATTCCTTGGATAGGGGCATCCGTCTTGGCATGTCTTTTCATGGCATTCCTCTCACTTACGTGGAAAGTGATAGGCAGCTACACCAACAAGGGAACCATCAAGTGGTATTGGAATGTCATCGCCTTGTTACCAAGTCTTTGGCTCTTGGCAGTAATGGGCGACATCGAAGTACTACTCTCGTTCCCCGTGGCATTGATGCTGTCCTTCTTGGCTGTGTGGCAGATGAATGTTGCCGCAAAGAGATGGGGAGCAAAGACAGCATTAGGAGATATCCTTCTGATACCTGTTCTGTTCTGGCTGATTGGCGGCGGTGCCACATGGCTTTACGTCATACTCAGGGTGGTTTACTTCCTGAGCAAGGTAAGAAAAGGCATACTTCCACATACAGCCCTCACCTACCCCTTGACTATTCTTTATTTTTGGGCAGTGCAACTGGTTTGCTATTCTACCCTCCTTGTACAATACACACTGCCATCTGTGATGATAGGCATCAATTACTACCGAGTGCCACAGCAATACCCTGGCAAAAACTACGGTTACGACAAAGACCTGTACGCCCTTCTCAAATTAAACAAGCAGGTGAGGGACGGCGAGTGGAATGACATCATCCATGATGCCGAGCGACACCAGGTGAAAACGACCTACACAAGCAACTGCGTGAACCTTGCCTTGGCAAAGACCCGCCAACTTGCAGACCGCATGTTCACCTTCTTCCAGAGCGGAGACGATGCCCTGTTAGTGCCCCGCACAAGAGACAACATGTCCATGTATCCCACGATGGAGGCATTTTGGCAACTCGGTCTGGTCAACTCCTCCCTGCGCTACGCCACCGACCTACAGGCATCCATCCTCAACGGCAAGCAGAGCGGACGGTTGATGAAACGCATGACGGAATGTCAACTCGCGAACGGCAACTACAAGATTGCGAAGAAGAACATCGACGTACTGAAACAGTCACTCTTCTACCGTGCGTGGGCAGAAAAAGCAGAGACGATGCTTGGCAACGAGGCGGCAATCAACAACGACCCGGACTTGGGGAGGGTGAGAAGAATACGTTTCAAGAAAGACATGATATTCAGTTATGCCGAGATAGACAAGATGATGGGCTTGCTATTCGTCAACAACTCCGACAACAAGATGGCGCTCGACTACTTCATGGGGGAGATGCTCCTGAAGGGAAACATACAGGGATTCATGCAGTATGGCAGTTGGGTGGAGCAGTATGGCGGATATAGCCAGATGCCCGTAGGCTACCGAGACGCAGTCATCTGCATACAGAACCACGGCAATGTGCAAGGTTCGCCCTATGCTGAATATGTCCAAAGAATGATGAACCAAGCGAAAGGAGGTGAGCAATGATACAAACGACATTATATAAGCGTTATAATCATGTTATAAGCACGTTATTTGCAGCCGCAGCAGTGATGGTCATTGCTGCCGTGTGCCTTTGTTCGTGCACCCCAACAGTGGAAAATCCGACGATGGTAAACCGCCAACCGACTATCTACCCAGACTACATTGGCGTAACCATTCCTGCTGACATCGCACCGATGAACTTCAACGTCACGGGCGACAATGCCGACGTAGTAGACGTGGTGGCAAGAGGCAGCAAGGGTGGCGAGATACACGCTAACGGCGAGTACGCCGACTTCGACATCGACGAATGGCACCAACTGACAGAACAGAACATAGGAGGAACCATTACATTCACCGTCTGCACACGTGAGGACGGCAAGTGGAAGCAATATAAAGACTTCACGATGGCGGTAAGCAAATACCGCCTTGACGACTACGGACTGACCTACCGCCGCATAGCACCCGGCTACGAAGTCGGTGGAGACATAGGCATCTATCAGCGCAACATCCACACCTTCGATGAAGATCCCATCATGACAGAGACTGCCCTTCCCGGCAGATGCTTCAACTGCCATACAGCCAACCGCACCGACCCACGGCAGTTGACGGCACAAATACGCGGAGAGGGAGGCGGAACGTTGGTGATGAAGGATGGCAGACAACAGTGGATAGACACCAAGACCGACTCCACCAAGGCAGCAGGGAGTTATGCCTACTGGCACCCTGACGGCAACTATGTGGCATATGCCGCCAACGCCGTACACCAGTGTTTCTTCGTAGGCACCTACAAACCGATAGAAGTATACCACGACTTCAGCAACATCGTCGTACTGGACACACGCAACAACCAGTTGGTCACCGACCAGCGACTGATGACACCCGACTGGTTGGAAATATTCCCAGCCTTCAGTGCCGACGGCAAGACACTCTACTATAGTACTTCGAAAGCATGCCGGGTACCTGCCGAATACCTCAAGGTGAAGTGTTCCTTGGTGAGCATACCGTTCGATGCGAAGACAGGCACGTTTGGCGAAAAGGTGGACACGCTCCTTGACGGACAGAAGACGGACATGAGCTACGTCCTTGCACGTCCCTCCTACGACGGCAAGTGGCTTATGTACACACGCTGCAGCAGGAGCAATTTCCCCATTGTCCAGCCAGATGCCGACCTGTGGCTGATGAATCTGCAAACACGCAAGACATTCCCACTGACGCCTGTCAACAGCAAACAGAGCGAGAGCTACCACAACTGGAGCAGCAACTCTCACTGGTTTGTTTTCTCCAGCAAGCGCGAAGACGGCATGTACACCCGACTCTACCTCTCAAGTATTGACGACAAGGGACATGCTACCAAACCCTTCCTCCTGCCCCAGCGCAATCCACAGAAATACTACCATGACCTGTTTGACGCCTACAATGTGCCCGACTTCACCAAGACAAAGGTAGAATTGGACATCCGTGAGACGAGGAATCAAATATTCTCCGACGAGCGTCCCAAAGTGACATTGAAATAATAATACCATTAGGCCACAAAACCATAGTAACTATGAAGAAACCAACAGCAAAATATTGGAAAGCCATGCTATCATTGCTCTTCGGAGTGGCGGTGGCTGTGTTCTGGGCAGTTCCATACGTGGGCGGTCTTTGCTATCAGGAGCAATACCAAATGTTCCTCTTTGATGGCGATTATTTCTTAGAGCGCATCATGTTGCCAGGCGGACTTGCCGACTATGTGAGCGAATTTCTTGTGCAGTTTTATCATATTCCAGCAGTGGGCGGCACCATCATCGCCTTGTTGCTTGTTGGCATACAGCGAACGGTATGGGCGCTGATGCACCAATATGGAGCCAAGCATGATTTCCCTAAATACCTACTGAGTTTTGTGCCAAGCGTTTGCCTCTGGTGCGCTATGGGCGACCAGAATGTGTTGCTATCCTTTGTGGTGGCTCTTCTTGGTGCATTGCTGATGGGATGGCTCCACAATAGGTTCCACAACCGATTGGTCAAAGTGGTATTCGAATTGCTCAGCACAGCCTTGGTATATTGGTTCTTGGGAACTGTAGTGTATGTCTATGCCGCCTTGTTGGTGGGCGATACCATACTGAGAGGCTACAAGAAAGGCAATCTGTCTTATGCCATAGGCTATTCGGCAGGCATCGTGGTGCTCACCATCGCCTGGATTTTACTGACTACGCAGGGCTTGCAATATCCTGTTTCCCGGATATTTCGAGGGCTCAACTATTACCGTTATCCAAGCGTAACTTTCCTTTTGATTTACATTGTCATGGCTTTGGCAGTGGTGGTACCTTTCCTCGGAGCACTGCATTGCCACGGAGAGATGGCGAAAAGATTGCAAGAGTCTAAGGTTGTGATGGTGGCATCATATGTAGTGGTTATCTTAGCTACCGCATTCGGCATCAAGGCTTCATTCGACGAGCAGACCTACGAGTTGATAGACTATGACTTCTGGGTGCGCACGGAGCAATGGAACAAGATTATAGAGAAGGCAGAGAAGAAGCCTGCCTTGTCACCATTAGGTGTATCTTGCGTGAACTTGGCGTTAAGTCAGACAGGGCAGCTACCAGACAGACTCTTCGAGTTCTATCAGAATGGAGGCGAGGGTCTGTTCCCTACGTTTACGCGCGACATGACCTCGCCAGTGTCTACAGCGGAAATCTACTATCGCCTGGGCATGGTGAACGATGCCGAGCGATACATGTTTGAGGCACAGGAGGCGATACCAAACTTTCGCAAGAGCTGCCGATTGACCCGACGTATTGCCGAATGCGAGCTTATCAATGGCAACTACAAGGTGGCAGCGAAGTTGCTTCGACGATTGGAGAAGACACTTTTCTATCGCAAATGGGCGAAGCAAACGATGGCTTTGCTTGGCAACGAGAAGGCCATCAATCAGCATCCCATCTACGGCAAGCTGAGGAAATATCGTGAGAAGAAGCAAGACTTCCTTTTCAGCGACCGTGAGATGGACCAGATGCTCGGTCTCCTCTTCCTCAACGACAAGACAAACAAGATGGCTTACGAATACTTGATGTGTTACGAACTCTTGCAGCGCGACTTCAACAAGTTTATGCAATATTATCCTTTGGGCAGATTCGTGGACTATGACCACATTCCTCGTTCCTTCCAAGAGATTCTCATCGAGCAGTGGATGAAGACGCACAATGACCCTCGAACGATTCCGTATAGCGTGGATCCGCAGACGGTGAACAACACGCTCAACTTCATACAGATCTACGTGCAAAACCCTAAGGACCCTCAGCTTGACCAACAGCCATACGTTACCAATGCTTGGCACTATATGGTAAGACAAGACAAGGTGGATGCAGCCAAGAAGGAAGAGGGAACGAAAGAAATATATTGAGAAATAATGAATGAATAATAATGAATTGACATACTTGCTGATTAGATTATTATATAGCTATAATATTAGAATGATGAATATCAAACAATATTTCG
Source organism: Firmicutes bacterium CAG:103 (assembly GCA_963600865.1). Classification (GTDB taxonomy): domain Bacteria; phylum Bacteroidota; class Bacteroidia; order Bacteroidales; family Bacteroidaceae; genus Prevotella. The sequence goes on along the minus strand of CAVCDC010000026.1, from coordinate 17,719 downwards.
TTGGTGCACTGTTGATGGGAGCGATGGTGATGGGGTTAGGTGCCTGTTCGTCGGTTCCAGAGAATGCCACCAAGGTAGACCAACTACCTAAGATATTTCCCGACTATGTGGGTGTGACCGTTCCTACACAGATAGCCCCGTTGGACTTTAGTATGGCAGAGGATGGGGTAGAGACAATAGATGTTGTCATCAAAGGTTCGAAGGCAGGCGAACTGCATAGCAACGGTGACTACGCCGATTTCGACATCGACGAATGGCACAACCTGCTCGACCAGAACAAGGGTGGCAAACTATCGGTGACGGTAAGTGCGGAGAAAGACGACAAGTGGACACAATACAAGGACTTCGACATCCATGTGAGTCCTTACGACTTGAAGGACTGGGGATTGACCTATCGTCGCATAGCCCCTGGCTATGAGGTGTATGGCAAGATGGGTATCTATCAGCGCAACCTGAGCAATTTCGACGAGACTCCTATCTTGGAAAATACTGCAGTGCCTGGAGCTTGCGTTAACTGCCACACGGCTAACCGAACCCATCCCGACCAATTTACCTTCCATGTGCGTGGCGACCATGGTGCCACCTTGGTTTCACAACAGGGCAAGCGAGAGTGGCTCAAGGCAAAGAACGACTCATTGAAAGGTTCGATGGTCTATCCTTACTGGCATCCAACAGGCAAATATTGCGCCTACAGCACCAACCAGACTCACCAGAGTTTCCATGCCATCCGAAGCGAGCGCATCGAAGTGTTCGACCAGGCATCCGATGTTTTTGTCTATCAGCCAGACACCCACGAGTTGATACTCGACACGCTCTTGATGACGAAAGACCATTACGAGACTTATCCAGTCTTCTCTCCTGACGGCAAGACGATGTACTTCTGTTCTTCCACTTCCGAGCCTATCCCGAGCGGTTACAAGGACATCAAATATAATATCTGCAAGATAGCCTTCGACCCTGTGGCAGGCAAGTTTGGCAACAAAGTGGACACCATCTTCAATGCTCGTACTTTGGGCAAGAGCGCCACCCACCCTCGTCCTTCCTACGACGGCAAGTACCTCATGTTTACGATGAGCGACTATGGTTGTTTTCCTATCTGGCACAAGGAGGCAGACAACTGGTTGCTCGACCTTCGCACAGGACAGGCGAAGCCATTGACCGCTGCCAACAGTGACAACACGGACAGTTGGCACAACTGGAGCATCGATTCCCACTGGTTTGTCTTCACCTCTCGCCGTGGTGACGGACTGTACACACGTCTCTACCTTGCCTGTTTTGACGACAAGGGCAATGTGAGCAAGCCGTTCCTCCTGCCTCAACGCAACCCGAAAGAATACTACGACGAGTTGCTCGACTCCTATAACACGCCTGACTTCACGTCCAAGCCCGTAGAGTTTGATACCCGTGCAGCTGGTAATGAAATCATGGGTGACAAGAGAATACCTACTACGGTAAAAAAGTGAAGTCAATATTGCCAAGACTTGAATGCCTCTATAATAGCCTTGGCATGTGCCCTATTGAAGAAAACCTGAGAAGGCTATATACAAAAGCCATATCACCCTACTCACAAAGTCTACTCATTAGGGTACATAATATAAAATACAGGTTATATTCAGCTAAATCTAAGCTGGATTTAGCTAAATCTAAGTTGGATTCAGCTAAATCCAACTTAGATTTTATGTTATACGCCCTAATGAAACGACTTTTGTAATAGAGCAATAAAGGTTTGTTAGTAAGGGAGATAAAAGGAAGTTATCGATAGTTCCTTACGAATTTCTCCGCTGGCAGCTTCATCACGTTTTGGATATCAATGGCATCATACGGCACTGGACCGCGGCTCAGTTCCGGAATATTGAAGCTCTTCAAGCAGTCATCATAGAAGGACGGGGACTTTTGGGGCAACAAGAACGGCTTGTGCGCCCTGCCCTGTCGGTCTACATAACAGAAGTAAGGCTTGCCGTAGAGACCATCGTCACGCTTGCTGGCGAAGACAAACCAACGGCTGTTGTGTGCCCAACTGTGATAGGTGTCACTCCTACGGCTATTGACAGCAGGGAGCGAGTCTACCCTACCCGTCTTTAGATCCATCATATAGAGGTCTGCCTCGGGGTGCCAGATGGGAAATGTACCATAGTCAGCCACTGTGAAAAGGAGGTATCTGCCGTCAGGACTTACCTTGGGGTGGCAAACAGACCGCTCCTTATAGAGCGTATCGACACGTGATGGGTCTACCGCCAAGTGCCCGGAACGTTCTTCGAAGGGTATTCTAACGAGGTTATAATGCAGTCCTTTCAGGTTTGTACTGTACAGTCCTTTGCGGTCGGCAACGCAGTAGTACACCCATTTGCCGTCTGGAGAGAATGTAGGGAATGTCTCCAACTTCGTGCTGTCGCAGGTGAGAGGCGAGGAGATGATGCGGTTGTTGTCAAGGTCAGCCACATAGACATCACTCTTTGTGTCATACACTTCGAGTCTCTTGCCGGGGTTGGCATGAAAGGCAGGGATAATGACGTTGGTAGAGAATGCCACATACCTGCCCGACGGACTGAAGCCATAATAGACACTTGACGAGACAAGTGAGTCGGCCTTGAGGTCGAGCTTGCGCAGTTTGCCATTGCGATGAAGAATGGCTCCACCACCCTCACCTCGCACATATACCATGCTGAGCGCAGGATTCTGGTTGCCAAAGGCATGGCAGTTCATGCAGCGATTCTCCTGTAGGTTGTAGTCGACCAGTGCCTTCTCCTCCCAGTTTTCTATGCATCGCTGCTTGATCTGCAGTTTGTTCCACACCTCATAGTCGGGTTCTATGAGTCGGTAGGTGAGGTAAGGGTCTATGCTGTCGGAAACGATAGTCCACGTAAACGGCTTGTACTGTGTCCATTTGCCGTCCTTTCTGCAAGCGTACACCTGCACCTCTGCCTTTCTGCCAGCAGTCTGTTGCAGGAACGTCTTCCATTCATCCATGTCAAACTGCACCTCTGCCCCACTACCCGTTGCCGTCAACGAGGGCATCTCGGCGTCATTCACATCTTTCTTGTCAGGCAAGCACGAGACAACCACCTCCACATCTGTCACGTCGCTGTCTCTCAACAGGAAGTTGAGCGGAGCAATGTTTACGGGTATCGCCACATCGGTATAGTCTGGATACATAGGCGGAAGGCTGTCCACCTTTATGGCATCGCCATGCCTCGTAGCACACGAGGCAAAGAAGAGGCAAACCGCCATGAGGCAATAAACAAACTGTTTCATATCTTCAGGTCGCTATTTCATTTAAGTTCTACAACTTCCCTACAACCGGGAGTTGAGTTATTTCAGTTTAGGAGCCGTTCCCCTGTCGAAGTAATACCAGTAGGTATCCTTGAACGCATCACTGCCTCGCAGTCTGTTGTATTCGGCAAAACGCTGCATGATGTCAGGACGGCTTATGTATTTCTGCCACTCACTCTGTGGGGCATTTGTGCCAGCGAGATAAATCATCAGCGCCTCTTGATAGAGCTTTACGTCGCGTGGCGGATTTTCCATCTTGTAGCAGAAGCTATCATAGTCTCTCTTAAACGTATCCATATCCTTGAGCAGTAAGTCGCTACAAAGGAGATAGTCGAGAGCTATTCGATTCTCTGAGTTGCTCTCCAAGAGTTCGTGCATGATGACATAGGCATTGTCGCCAAGACGCAACGTGTCGGTACGATTGGTAAAATTGGCTTTCTCCATATAGGTCTTGAGTGCAGGCGGTGTTACGCCCTGTTTCTCATCAAGGGCAGAGAGCAGCGTAGTCGCCCATTGCTTCCACACCCATGTCTTCTGCAGAATGCACAGATATTTGCGGGCAGCAGCGTAGTCGCCCTTCACGATATTGATTTCCGCCAGACACTTCGTCATGCGTATGTTGCGGCTATGAGGCGAAGAGACACTTGCCAACATAGCTGCACGCTCAGCAAAGGTCATGTCACCGAGCACCCAGTAGAGTTCGGGCATTGTCATAATGGTGAGTTGGGGCGTACCTGGGCCTATGGTCTCGAATGTTCCGAGAAAGTTGGAGGGATAACGCAGCAGACAGTCAGGCAACTGGTGGCGCTGTGCCATGACGAGGTTGTAATAGAAGAGTTGGTACTGGTTGGGAGCGGCATCTGCCTCCACCTGCTTCACCACCCTGTTGTAGTTGCCGAAATAATATTCACAGTCGGCAGCAAGAATCTTTTCGAGTTCTGTTTGTGGCATCACCCATTTGCCCTTTCCAGGATAGGAGAAGAGGGGCTCATAGTCAAGGAGATAATATCTCTTGGTCAGTGGAATAAGACAGAGCGGCAGGGCTATAGCCACGATATGCGCCAATATCTGTTGTCTGTCCATCTGCATGAAGCAGCCCATCAACAGCAAGGCCACATAAAGCATCATACCATATCCGAAGAACCAGAAGGAGAGTAGCAACCCTATGGCTGCAAGGAAACAGTCTACAACCGTAAAACAACGGGTGCTGACACTTGAAGTCCGTGTCTTCAGACTATGGTGGGTAAAGAGAAAGCCCACAACCATCATAGCCCATCGGTAAGCCATATAGCTTGCCGCACCACCTGCCAGTGCAAGGACGCTGCAAAGGCGATAACCGTAGTCGAGCGAGAAGAAAGCCTCTACAATCATGACAGCAAGAGCTACACAGCAAGCCACCATGCGCTCTTTCAGTCCCACGTACTCATCCTTCCTAATCGCCATTTGTACACCACGATACACCATAAGCCCCACAAGTAGCAAGGCGACGGCAAGTATGGCTGGACCAGCATATCGGTAATAATAGAACTGCGTAAGCCAGTCGCCCATCATACAGGCAAGCCATGCCGGTTTGTCGAAATAGGTCGCAAGCCAGTCTGCAGAGTTAAGAAAGAGTTGATTCTGCTCCTGATAGAAAAAGTGGTAAGGGTAGCAGACCTGATAAAAAACAAAGGCGGCAACACCTGCCAAGAGCAGGAGTATACTGGGAGCATAACGGTTGACAAATGTTCGTAAAAGGTTCATAGGCTATTAGAAAGGGAAAAGGGAAGAAGGAAAAGGGAAGAGAGAAGAACGAAGAGTGAAGAGTGAAGAGTGAAGAATCCATTAGCTTTGTGAGGATTCTATGGTCGTGGTTTTCTTCTGGAGTAGAGATTTTATGGGGCAAGTTAGAAGGCAGGAGTCAGACTACCTACCCTCTCCGCTTACCTCTGCAATACACTCCATCTCTACCAACCATCCCGGTCGGCACACCCTTGCCTCAACAATGATGCGCGGCACATCGGGATAGAGTTGCCTCATGATGTCTTCCACGGCAGGAGCATCGGAGATGTCACGCAGGTAGATGATGAAATAGCAAATATCCTTCATCGTGGCATTGCCGTCGGCAAGCAAGGCACCGATATTCTCCAACAGTCGGGCAGTCTGGCGCACCACATCACCCTCATACACCACCTTGCCATGACAGTCTATACTTGCCGTACCAGAGATGAAGAACAACTGCTGTTGTGGCAGAGAGAGGCGCGTGCCACGTTCGAAAGCTACGCCATACTCATGTGTGGGGTTGAGATGGTCGAGAGCCTTGAGGTATTTCTTGTCCTCTTCCTTGATGCCTGGCACGGTGAGGAAGTCGATGGCAACGAGGGCATGGCGCACGGGAGTCGCCCCACCTATCCCAGTACTGGCGATGAAGTGGGTATCGGCAGTAAGTCCATGTTGTGCAAAGACATCGTTGCGTGCCTCTACCACCCCCTGGTAATTGACATCGATGCCTGCCACATATATCCACGTGCGCACACAGTTGCGCTCCAACGTTAAGGTGTCGGCACCCTGTTCCGTGGCAAGCAAGTGGAGGTATTTATCGAAAAGGAGGCGAGTCTGTTCATAGGAGTTCCTACCCTTCGCCTCTTCTTCTGTGAGTCGCAGACTATGAAAGAGGGCATTGCTTTCCCTCTCGCTGGTCTTTATCAAGAGTGCTATCTTGCTGCCGTCGAGCGGTGGTTGCTCTACCACGGCAAGACGGGTAGTACCAAGTATCTCTGTATAGAGGGGCGAAGATTTCAGTTCGCCCCACTGGTTTTGCGAGTCGCTGAGAAAGACCTTGCAGTATTGCAGCGTACGACGCTCCGTCTTCTCTACATCGAGATAGGCTCCGAGCTTCAGATACAGAAGACCGAGCCGTTCTTGGAACGAGCCCTTCGCTTCTGCCGTCATGATGGTGTATTTGTCCTTGTTCATAAGTGCAAAGATACAGTTTCTTAGCGTAACAAGAGAACATTCACCACCTTTTTTTCCTATAATACCTACTTTTTATGACAGGCATGACAAGAAGTCGACAGAAGTGCATCAAACCAAGCCTTCTAACATGCGCTTGATGACAACCTGAGCGGATATCTCACGATTGGCAGCCTCGGGAATCACCAGACTGTTCTGGCTCTCTATGACATCGTCAGTCACGATGAGACCGCGGCGTACTGGCAGGCAGTGCATGAAACAACCGTTGTTGGTCCAGCTCATGTGTTCCTCGTCGATGGTCCAACTCATGTCCTTGCTCAAGATCTCACCATACTGTGCAGGGTTTGTCACACCAGGGCAGCTCCAGTTCTTGGCATAAACGAAGTCTGCGCCTTCGAGCGCCTTCTTCTGGTCGTACTCCACCTTGACGTTGCCCACGAACTTGGGATCCAACTCATAACCTTCTGGATGAGTAACGACAAAGTCCACGTCGGCAGCATTCATCCACTGTGCGAACGAGTTGGGCACAGCCTGGGGCAAAGCACGGCAGTGGGGAGCCCATGTCAAGACCACCTTAGGACGAGCCACCTTCTTGTGCTCCTCGATGGTGATAAGGTCGGCGAAAGCCTGAAGAGGATGGACGGTGGCAGTCTCCATGGCAAAGACAGGGCGACCGCTGTACTTCACAAACTGGTTGACGATGGTCTCGGCATAGTCGTAGTCACGGTCTTTCAGACCAGCGAAGCTACGCACGCCGATGAGGTCGCAGAAACTTCCCATGACGGGGATAGCCTCCAAGAGGTGCTCGCTCTTGTCTCCATCCATGATAACGCCACGCTCTGTTTCGAGTTTCCAGGCACCGGCATTCACATCAAGCACGATGACATTCATGCCCAAGTTCATTGCCGCCTTCTGTGTACTGAGGCGAGTACGGAGACTGTTGTTGAAGAATATCATCAGCAAGGTCTTGTTCTTGCCCAACTCTTGATAACCGAAACGGTTGGCTTTCACTGTCTGTGCCTCGGCAAGGGCTGCCTTCAAGTCGCCGAGGTCTTCTACATTAAAGAATGTCTTCATATTATTTTGTTGTTGCTATGTTGAATTAAGGAGTTAAAGATGTTATGGAGTTAAGAAGTTAAGGAGTTAAGGAGTTAAGGAGTTAAGACAACAGCATTTGGATTCTTCACTCTTCGTTCTTCACTCTTCACTTTTCACTCTTCACTCTTCACTCTTCGTTTATTTTCTCGTTTGTCCATTTCCTGTAATGAGCCACTTATAGGTGGTGATCTCTTCCAAAGCCATAGGACCACGGGCACCGAGCTTCTGAGTACTGATACCAATCTCAGCACCAAGTCCGAACTGTGCACCGTCGGTAAAACTGGTAGGGGCATTGACATAGACGCAAGCGGCATCCACCATGGTCTGGAACTTCGTCTGTGCTTCCTTATTATCAGAGACGATACACTCACTATGCCCGCTGCCATAAGAGGCGATGTGGTCGAGAGCCTCGTCTTCGGAATCCACCGTCTTGATGCCCATCTGCATGCTGAGCCATTCTGTGTTCCAGACACTCTTCATCTCGGGGTCTTCTGCCATCATCTGTCGTTCACTCTCCTCTGCCTTATATAATAAGGTGTCAGGATAGTGCCCCTTCAAAGCACTGTAAGCCTGTGCATCAGCATGAATCTTCGTTTCTTTTGCAGCAAGGTCTTCGCACAAAGCAGGAAGGTCAGCCAACCGACTCTCATGGACAAGCAAGCAGTCGAGGGCATTGCATACGCTCACCCTACGACACTTGGCATTGGTGATGATACGCCTGCCCATCTCCACGTCTCCATCTTTGTCGAAATAGCAATGCACCACTCCAGCTCCCGTCTCTATGACAGGTACCTTCGCCGTATCACGAACAAAACGGATGAGTTTCTTGCCGCCACGAGGAATACAAAGGTCGATATAGTCGACGGCGTTGAGCATCTCGGCAGTCGCCTCATGTGTGGCAGGAAGGAGGGTGACAATATCCGGATTGACACCATGCTGTTCCAACACACGATGGATAAGGGCGAGGGCGGCACGGTTGGACTCATCTGCGTCTCTACCGCCCTTCAGTACACAGGCGTTGCCACTCTTGAAACAGAGCGAGAAGACATCAAATGTCACATTGGGGCGTGCCTCGTAGATCATACCAATCACACCAAAGGGAACAGAGACGCGCTGCAAGTGCAGTCCGTTGTCAAGGGTGACATCCTTCAGAACACGCCCTAAGGGAGAAGGCAAGAGAGCCACATGGCGCATGTCTGCGGCTATGTCAGCCAAACGAGCTGGTGTAAGCTGCAAACGGTCGTAGAGAGGATTGTCCTTGCACATACGCGCCAGATCACGGGCATTGGCTTCAAGCAGAGTGGAGGTCTCCGCCTCTATGGCATTGGCAACAGCCCGCAACACCTCTCCACGCTTGTCGTCGGAGAGCAAGGCAAGGCGTGCACTTGCCGCTTTCACACTCTTGAATGTGTCTTGCATATTCGTCATACTGTAGGTTCTGTTCTTTGATTATACTGGGCAACAAAGATACGCATAATTATCTGTATATGCAAACATATTCCATTAAAACCACATAAAAAGGGGAATATACGCATAAACAAGCGTATATATATGCAGAATAGAATTTGTCAGATAACTGATTGGCTAAAGGACAGGATTGTTAAGTGGCAATAAGGACAGGATAGCCTATTGCCCTATAATGCCCCGAACAGTTTGATACGTTCAGTCAAATAGGAGCGAAAGTCGTCACTGCCTATGACCTTGACATGGTCGTAGAGTCCTAACACGAAGCGCGCAATGCCGAGATAGCTTGCCACATCAGTTCGGAAGAGCCAATGCGAGTCATCCTGCTTCACTATGAAATCGGACGATTTGGGATACTCCTCCACCATGAGATTATAAGCCAGGCGGTCGAGCAACACCTCCACTGGGAGCTGTTCTTCACCGCTAAACATAAAGAGGTCGGTAAAAATGCGCTTATGCTTCGCCTCATTGCCCCACTCCAAGTCCAGCAACACGACATCCGCCATTCTCGACACCTTGAACGTCTTGTTCATGGACGAAGAGAGTTCGAAACATCGCACATCATTGTTGTTGTTCATCATCATAAACGGCTCCACCACACGGTCACTCTCAGTCTTACTATGAGGAGAAGAATATCCTTGAATCTTAACCAAACGGTGGCGCTTGATAGCATCATAAAGGACACTGACGTTATGCGCCGCCTGTTCGCGCACTTGCGGATTGGAGAGGATATTCAGGTCATAGAAGCGGTCGAGCTTACGGCGTAGGCGTTCTATGATGGCATTATTGTCCTCCACCTTATTTAATATAGAGAGCATGGTAAGAGCCTCCTCTTCCGTGAAGTTGATGGTCTCGAAAAGATGCTTGAAGAAGGGCGACTCCCTGTCGAGACTGTATATGCTACCATGCTTCTCCACGATAAAACCCCAATCCCTGAAGCTTTCCAGATAATAGTAGAGCATACGGCGGGAGATGCCCATACGCTCACAGATGGCATCCACACCATACCGCTGGTTTTCCATTAGCAGGAGCATGAGGTTCATCTCCTTTTCCAGTTTGTCGTGTCTCATAAGTCAATGTTGTAGTTTATCGGCCGATAACCGTTAATAGAGCTTAACGACCATGCACTTTTAACACAAAAACTCAGAAAGTGAACATATATTGCACAAAAGGCAGATAATTTTGCAGCATAAATCAAGAAAACAATAAAAACTATGGAAAAGAACTATTATTTGTCTGGCAACTATGCAACAGAACTGAATAGTAAGAATGTAGCAGGCAACTTCAAGGTAGGTAACTTTAATGCTGGCAACTTCAAGGCAGGCAACATTGAAGCTAACGATGACATCCAGTTTATCACCGAAAGCATAGAGAGTATGATAGAAGGCATCAAGAGAGCGTTGGAGTTACCCGCAAAACTCGCACAGCAACCCATCGAGTGGATGCGTAAATATTTCTCCTCAGTACTTGAGCGTGAGATAAGCACCAAACAGACATGGTTGCTGTTGGAGACACAGGCAGCCCTCATCATGGGCATACTACCAGCAGACATGCACATTGGACTAAGGGCGTTGTTCTTGGGATGGTTTGCCCTCTGTCTGCTGAAATGCAAAGAAAGAATATAAGAGGGCAGCAGCCCCAAAAAGAGGGCAACAAGGCAGCAGCAAAAAAATCATTCCTCTGCAAAAGGCAGAGTCAGTTCATCGTTTCCTAAAAGGTTGAACTTAAGGCGATGGTAGGGTGTAACGCCAAACTGACGGATGGCAGCCCTGTGCTTTTGGGTAGGATACCCCTTGTTGCTTTTCCAGTCATATTGCGGATATTCTTCGGCAAGAGCATCCATGTAATCATCACGATAAGTCTTGGCGAGAATACTGGCAGCAGCAATGGCAAGATACTTCCCATCGCCCTTGACGATGGTAGTATGAGGAAGGTCACGATAAGGTTTGAAACGATTGCCATCCACTATGACTGCTTCCGGACGAACCTGTAGTCCATCCAAGGCACGGTGCATGGCAAGAATACTGGCGTTAAGGATATTGATTTTATCGATTTCATCGGGAGTGACCACACCTACCGCCCACGCTACAGCATCACGTTCTATCTGTTCACGCAAAGCCTTCCGCTTCTTATCAGAAAGCTTCTTGCTGTCATTGAGGTCAGCATTCTGATAATCGGGCGGTAGGATAACAGCAGCTGCATAAACACTGCCAGCAAGGCAGCCACGACCAGCCTCGTCGCAGCCAGCCTCTATCTTATCTGTATAATAACGGCTTTTCAACATCGTTAGAATCTCATTCTAAAACATCATTGCTACACGCTTTACGCCAGCAACCAAAGCGTCCACCTCCTCCTTTGTATTATACAAGGCGAAACTGGCTCGTACTGTTCCCAATATATGATAACGGTCCATGAGCGGTTGAGCGCAATGATGACCCGTGCGAACGGCAATACCGAGACGGTCGAGGAGCGTACCCATGTCCATGTGGTGAATATCTCCAACGAGGAAGCTTACCACAGCATCCTTGCCTTCTTGTTCACCAAAAAGTCTGATTCCATCGACGGTACGCATCTGCTCCATACAGTAGCGTGTCAACTCCTGTTCGTGCTTGGCAATGTTGTCCATACCAAGCGCTGACACATAGTCGATAGCCTTGGCAAGTCCGTGAGTAGCCACATAGTCAGGCGTACCTGCCTCAAACTTGAAGGGCAGTTTTTCGAAGGTAGTCTTCTCGAAGCTCACGCTCTCTATCATCTCGCCGCCGCCCTGGTAGGGAGGGAAACGGTCAAGCCACTCTTCCTTGCCGTAAAGAACACCAATACCTGTAGGACCATAAATCTTATGACCGCTGAACGCAAAGAAGTCGCAGTCCAAGTCTTGCACATCAACGGCAAAGTGAGGAGTGCTCTGTGCACCATCCACCATGACAGGCACATCATGCTCATGGGCTATGCGAATCATCTCCTTTACAGGATTGACCGTACCTAACACATTGCTCACTTGGGCAATGCTCACTATTTTGGTACGTTCAGTAAACAAATTGGCGAATTCATCGAGGTTAATCTCCCCTTTTTCATTGATAGGGATGACACGGATGGCGATGCCCTTCTTGGCAGCCTGCAACTGCCAAGGCACGATATTAGAGTGATGTTCCATGGTAGAGACAATCACCTCATCGCCCTCTGTCATCATCTCATCGCAAAACGAAGAAGCCACGAGATTAAGGCTCTCGGTTGTGCCGCGGGTAAAGATAATCTCCTCCGTCTTGGGTGCATTGATAAACTTGCGCACCGTCTCGCGTGCAGCCTCATGCAGGTCGGTGGCCTGCTGAGAGAGATAATGCACGCCACGATGCACATTAGCATTGACGTTCAAGTACTCATCGCGCATGGCATCGAGCACACAGAGAGGCTTCTGCGTGGTTGCCGCATTGTCGAGATACACCAATGGCTTGTCATACACCGTCCTCGACAGAATCGGGAAATCTTGACGTACTATATTTATGTCATACATATCTTAAAAGGAGTTAAGGAGTTAAGGAGTTAAGGAGTTAAGACATCAGCAATTCTGTCTTCAAGAGGAATCACAAGCAATATAACTATTGTCTTAACTTCTTAACTCCTTTAACTCCAAATTATCATCTATTTACACAGTTTACAACCCTCGCACTTGTTCAACTCGCCACGGAAGCGTTTCTCCACCAAGTGATGCAGTCGGTCGCGAAGCGGTTCCAACTCCATTTTGTCGATGACCTCATTGACAAAAGCCAACTGCAGAAGTGTCTTCGCCTCCTCACGACTCACGCCACGCTGCTGCATGTAGAAGAGAGCAGCATCGTTGAGTTGCCCTACTGTACTACCATGGGCACACTTCACGTCGTCAGCATAGATTTCCAACATCGGTTGGGTGAACATACGTGCCGTCTTGGTGGCACAGAGGTTTTGGTTTGTCTCCTGCGAGGTGGTCTTCTGGGCACCATGGCGCACCAGTACACGGCCTGCGAAGGCTCCACGTGCCTCATCGTCGAGCACATATTTATATAGTTCGTTGCTGGTGCAATGACCCACCTGATGGTCAATGAGCGTATTGTTGTCCACCACCTGGTTCTTGTCGGCGATGACACAGCCGTTGCAGAAGCATTCAGCGCCCTCACCCTTGAATACAAGGTCAAGGCGATTGCGGGTGATTCCGTTGTGGAGGGTAATGACATTATGATTGACACGGCTATTTGCCTGCTGTTCGATATAAACATTGCTCACACGACGGTTCTTGATGTGCGTCTCCTCCAGGCAATAGAGGTCGAGTTTGGCATTCTCGCCAACGAAAGCCTCAATCACCTGAGTGGCAAGGAAGTTCTTGTCGTCGGCAGCATGGTCACAGAAGAGGAATTTAGCCTCAGCGCCCTGTTCCAAGACGATAAGCACACGACGGTTTACCATCAGGTCGACATCAGAGCGAAGGATATTGATGACCTGCACAGTGCGGTCCACCTTCACGTCCTTAGGTACATAGATGAAGAGGCCATCCTGCGTTAGGAAAGTATTCAGTGCCGTAATGCCATCCTCATCAGTCTTGGCTATCTTAGCATAGTATTTCCCGATGAATTCTGGTTTTTCCGCAGCTATCTTCGCCAAAGAGTCGACGATAACGCCCTCAGGCAACTCCACATTAGGCAGTGCCTTGTTATAGAAAGCGTCGTTGACCACAAAGTAGAGCGAAGTGCTGAGATTAGGTACATCACATCGGAAAGCCTCGTATGGATCAACCGGAATCTCCAGTCGATTCAAGTTCAAGCCATAGTCTGGCTCGAAGACGGCATCCATATCGGTATATTTGTATCTTTCTACCTTACGGGAAGGAAAGCCCAAGCGGCGAAAGTCCTCGAAGGCAGCATCGCGCACCGCATTGAGAGCCTCAGCACTGTTCTTCTTGATCATCCTCGAAGAAGACTGATACAATTCTAAATATTGTTTCTCTGCATTCATGATTATTCAAATTATAATTAATAAATGACAATGAACAAATGCAGGCAGCAGCCCATTTATCATTTATCCTTTATAATTTATTATTTATCCATTATAATTTATTCTTTCCCGTCCACTTCCGCCTTGATCCAGTCGTAGCCACGAGCCTCAATCTCCTTGGCGAGTTCTGGCCCTGCCGTCTTGACGATTCTACCCTTGTAGAGAACGTGTACCACACTAGGCTTGATCATGTCGAGCAGACGCTCATAGTGAGTGATGACGATAGCCGATGTCTTGTCGGTATGCATCTTGTTGACACCGTCGGCAACGATGCGCATGGCGTCCACGTCAAGACCCGAGTCAGTCTCGTCGAGGATGGAGAGCTTCGGCTCCAGCATCGCCATCTGGAAAATCTCGTTGCGCTTCTTCTCGCCACCCGAGAAGCCCTCGTTGACAGAGCGACGAGCCAACTTGCTGTCAAGCTCCACCAGTTCGCGCTTCTCGCGCATCAGTTTCATGAATTCACTTGTGTTCAGTGGCTCCAAGCCCTGATACTCTCGCTTGGCGTTGATGGCAGCACGCATGAAGTTGGTCATGCTCACACCCGGAATCTCCACAGGATACTGGAAAGAGAGGAATAAGCCCTCACGAGCACGATCCTCGGGTTTCATATCCAGGAGGTTCTTGCCGTTAAAGATAGCCTCGCCCTCTGTCACCGTATAGAGCGGATTACCCGTAAGCACCGCACTGAGCGTAGACTTTCCCGAACCGTTAGGTCCCATGATAGCGTGTATTTCACCATCTCCGATGGTCAGGTTGATACCCTTCAATATTTCTTTTCCTGCAATGGTAGCATGCAGATTCTTTACCTCTAACATAAATATTTATTTTCTTATTGAGTTGATTAACAAATCACCGATATTCGTCAAGATATCCCCGTTGGCGTTCATATTACGCTGCTTCAACCTCTTCTGTCCTTCGTCTTGGAAGATAGGCTGTGAAGAAGAGGGCAAGAACTTGCGGTTATATCGCTTCGCCTCCTGTTCGGAGATACGCAGAGCCGTCTTGTTCTGCATGATTGACCTCGTAAAATAGGACGTAGTGTCAGCCATGACAGAATCTTTCGCAATCTTCTTGTCATTAGACTGCTGCTCCACCTTTACCTGTGCCATTGCGTGCACACTGCACAACAAAAGCAATACTGCTAACAATTTTCTCATACTCTGTCCTCCGTTGTTTATTCGTTAAGGTGTTATGGAGTTATCTCTTCACCTTCTATTTATCCTACCGTGCCCTCCAATGAAACGCTGAGGAGTTTCTGTGCCTCGACGGCAAACTCCATCGGCAGTTTGTTGAGCACGTCCTTGGCGTAGCCGTTCACTATCAAGCCGACAGCCTCCTCTGTGGGGATGCCACGCTGATTGCAGTAGAAGAGCTGGTCTTCCGAAATCTTCGAGGTCGTCGCCTCATGCTCGAACACTGCTGTATCGTTGTGGGCATCCATATAGGGGAAGGTGTGCGCACCGCAGTCGCTGCCGAGCAACAAGGAGTCGCAAGAACTGTAGTTGCGGGCATTGTCGGCATTGGATGTGGCACGAACGAGACCGCGATAGGAGTTCTGACTATGACCTGCCGAGATTCCCTTCGAGATGATGGTACTCTTGGTGTTCTTGCCAATGTGAATCATCTTGGTGCCGGTGTCTGCCTCCTGGTAGTTGTTGGTGACTGCCACACTGTAGAACTCAGCCACGGAGTTGTCTCCACGCAAGATGCAGGAAGGATACTTCCATGTAATAGCCGAGCCTGTCTCCACCTGTGTCCAACTCAACTTCGAGTTGACACCACGCAGTTCGCCACGCTTGGTCACGAGGTTCAAGACACCACCCTTGCCGTTCTCATCGCCTGGGTACCAGTTCTGCACAGTAGAGTACTTTACTTCGGCATTGTCCTTGACGACGATCTCGACGATTGCCGCATGCAACTGGTTCTCGTCGCGCATCGGAGCCGTACATCCCTCCAGGTAAGACACGTAAGCATCATCGTCGGCGATGATGAGCGTACGCTCAAACTGTCCCGTGTTGCGGGCATTGATGCGGAAGTAACTGCTCAACTCCATCGGGCAACGAACGCCCTTGGGAATATAGACAAACGATCCGTCGCTGAACACGGCACTGTTCAATGCCGCATAGAAGTTGTCGCGATAAGGAACCACGCTTCCCAAATACTCTTTTACCAAATCGGGATGCTCCTTGATTGCCTCGCCGATGCTACAGAAGATGACACCCTTCTCGCGGAGCTTCTCCTTGAAGGTGGTCTTCACCGACACGGAGTCCATGATGGCGTCCACAGCTGTGCCGCTGAGTGCCAATCGCTCTTCCAGAGGAATACCGAGCTTGTCGAATGTCTTCTCCAACTCGGGGTCTATCTCCTTGTTCTTCGGTTTCTTAGCCAAAGGGTCTGCGTAGTATGAAATCTCCTGGTAGTCAACAGGGGGCACATGCACGTGTCCCCACTTAGGCTCGCGGAGTGTCTTCCAGTAATGGTAGGCCTTCAGACGAAATTCGAGCATCCACTCCGGCTCTCCCTTCTTCTGCGAGATCAGGCGCACAACATCCTCGTTGAGTCCCTTTTCTATGATTTCAGTATGCACGTCGGTGGTAAAGCCATACTCATATTTCTGGTCTATCACGTCCTTGACAACCTGATTCTGTTCTTTCTCTTTTTCTGCCATTGTTATCTTTAGAATAACCTTTCGTTATTTTAACCCTAAATAGGGATAAGCCTAGTGATGGCTCATCCCTACCTTATATTATATGAGGAAGATGAGAAGTTAAGGGACAACAGCCTTCGTGGGTGTTGGATCCTTCACTCTTCGTTCTTCACTCTTCACTTCTATAGAACTCTTCACTTTCCTTACAGTTTCTGCTCCACCTCGATCTCAGTGAAGGTCTCGATGATGTCTCCCTCCTGGATATCGTTGAAGTTGACGAGGCTCAAGCCACACTCCATACCAGTGACAACCTCCTTGACATCGTCCTTGTAACGCTTCAGCGCTCCGATATCTGCAGTGCGGATCACGATACCATCGCGAATGACACGAGCCTTGTCCTTGGAGTGAACCTTACCCTCAGTGACGAGACCACCGGCGATGGTACCCACCTTACTGATTTTGAAGGTCTGCTTCACCTCAACCTGACCGGTGATGATTTCCTTCTTCACCTTGTCGAGCATACCCACCATGGCACTCTTGATGTCGTCGATGGCGTCGTAGATGATAGAGTAGGTGTTGATTTCTACACCCTCACGGTCGGCAGCCTTGCGAGCATCGGCAGAAGGACGAACCTGGAAACCTACGATGATGGCATCCGAAGCAGAAGCCAACATCACGTCGTTCTCGGAAATCTGACCTACAGCCTTGCTGATGACGTTCACCTGAACCTTCTCGGTAGAGAGTTTGATGAACGAATCGCTCAATGCCTCTACAGAACCGTCGGTATCACCCTTCACGATGACGTTCATCTCATGGAACTCACCACGAGCGATACGGTGAGAGATGTCGCCCAAGGTCAAGCGCTTCTGAGTGCGCAAGCCCTGCTCGCGCTGCAACTGCTCACGCTTGTTGGCAATCTCGCGCGCCTCCTGTTCAGTCTCTATCACATGGAACTGGTCGCCGGCGGTAGGAGCACCGTTCAGACCAAGGATGATGGCAGGTTCGGCAGGCGCAGCCGACTTGATGTTGGCGTTACGCTCGTTGAACATAGCCTTTACACGTCCCCACGAAGTACCGGCGAGCACAATGTCACCCACCTTCAAGGTACCGTTTGCCACCAATACGGTAGAAACATAACCACGTCCCTTGTCGAGCGAAGACTCGATGATGGTACCTGTGGCACGGCGGTTGGGGTTAGCCTTGAGGTCGAGCATATCAGCCTCCAAGAGCACCTTGTCGAGAAGGTCGTGTACTCCCACA
>CAVCDC010000025.1:0-31289 GCA_963600865.1 Firmicutes bacterium CAG:103 | reverse complement strand
ATTCATGCAAACATTAAATTTCTAAAAATATGAACGAATTAGACAAGATGCGCAGTGAGCAACTCTACGACTACAATGCGCCAGAGGTAACAAACAGTTGGAAACACGCCAGGGCGCTCTGCGCCCAGTTGCAGACGATGACCGTACACGACGAGAACTATCGCAAGGTGATAGAAGACCTCATCCCTGGTTTCCCCTCTACCTCCGAGATAAACCCTCCCTTCCATTGCGACCACGGCAGCAGCATCATCGTTGGCGAGCATACCTTCATCAACTATAATTGCATGATGCTCGACGAGGGTTACATCCGGATAGGCAATCACGTGCTCATCGGCCCCAACTGCTCCTTCTATACCCCTCAGCATCCCAAGGACTACCTGCTCCGCCGTGATGGCGTGGAGACAGGACACCCGATAACCATCGGCGACGACACATGGCTCGGAGGCAATGTCACCGTATGTCCCGGTGTCACCATAGGAGCTCGCTGCATCATCGCAGCTGGCAGCGTAGTGACCAAGGATGTGCCCGATGATTGCCTGGCGGCTGGTAACCCAGCTGTGGTGAAGAAGAGACTGGACAAGTAATAAAAAAGCCTTCACCCTTCACCCTCTGAACCCCAGTGTTTATCGGCATTCTGAGTTGAAAGGTGAAGGGCAAAAGTATAGTTTCGATTCTTGCTACGCCTTGTGCCGAAAGCTGCCTGACTATGGCAGATTTTTGCCCCAACCTTGGCAGATTTTTGCCTTTTCTAAGACAATTTTGCTACGTCGTGGCATAAAGAGGCTACCCCAATCATATAGTTGGAATATTCCTCTTCGCTGACTTGTTTTTGAGTGTACGTAAAGAAAGTTACAAGGTAGGATAGACGAGGTTTTCCTCTTTGATGACATTCAGAACCTCTTCCAAGTATTTCTTGGATTCATATTTTGCCATGGGCAGGTCGTGCAACAGGTAGTTTCCGCAGTCCTTGGCAGCCTGTCCGGGAATGTCTCCTTCGAAGTTGGCAACAAACTGGAAGGTCTTCTTCATCAGTTCGACGATGTCTTTGCTCTGCAGGTCGCCCCTGATGAGGAGATAGTTGCCGGTAAGGCAACCCATAGGTCCCCAATAGATGATGCGGTCTTTCCACTCTGGGTCATTGCGCAAGTAGGTGGCGGCAAGGTGCTCGATGGTATGGATGGCGCCGTTGTGCAGGCATGGCTCCTGGTTGGGAACCTTCATGCGGATGTCGAAAGTAGTAACAATTTCTCCGCCTACCTGGTCTTTGCGACTGACGTAGATGCCACGGAGCAACTTGTTGTGGTTGATGGTGAAACTTGGTATCTTATCCATAATAATTGAGTGTGGAGTTATAGGCTTTCGAGGAAAGCTTTGGTGACATTGAACGAACCTTCTGCCATCTTTGCCCAGAAGTCGAAGTACTGTTGAGCCTTCGTGTCCTTGAGGGGCACATCGCTGATGATGCGGAAGGAGATGAACGGAGTCTTGTAGATATGGCAAGTCTGTGCAATGGAGCAGCTCTCCATGTCAACTGCCATCGCATGAGGGAAGTGCTCCAGAATGCTGCGCATCTTCTCCTTGCTGTCCACAAACCACTCTCCGCTGACAATCTGGCCGGCATGGACAAGAGGGTACTTGTTGCCAGGTATGGAATTGAGGGCAAGTGCCTTGTCTATGTATTCTTTCTCCGTCTTGAACAGCAGCGGCATTCCCATAATCTGTCCGTAGGCACACTCCTCTCCGCAATAGGCGTCATGGTAGACACACTCTGTGGAGGCGACCACTTCCGTAACGTTGAGGTTGATGTCGGCACCGCCTGCCACGCCAGTTGAGATGACCAAGTCCGGATGGTAGGCATTGATCATCTCTACCGTACCTATCGTACTGTTTACTTTGCCGATGCCACACTGTTGCAGTATGATTTCGTGGTTGCGCATTCTGCCAATGACGAAATCCTTGTAGTTCCTGCGCTCAGTGACAGGTTCTTCGAGCAGTGCTTTGAGGTGGACAAACTCCTTGTCCATTGCGACGATAATTCCAATTTTCATGTAAGCATATTTTATATTGCCGTGCAAAGTTAGCTTAAAAAAATGACTTACCGAAGAGAATTATCTTTTATTTACAGATTGACGCCGAAATTCAATTGCAGGTTTCCGTTGTGCGAAGTGTCGAAAGTGTCGTGGCAGATGTTGGCAAGTCCGAGGTCGTAGACTACTTCGAAGTAAAACAGGTCGTAAGCTGCACCGCAGCCAAAGCGCAAGCCAGCGTCTGTGCGTTTGAATTTGTTGTCGGAGAAAGAATCCTCTACGTCCCGGTCTTTGTAGTTCTTGATCTTGCCTCCTACGCCAACACCGAAATATCCGCCAAATTCGGGCTGGATGGAGAAGTCTCGGCTCACATTATACTTATATTTCAGCACTACGGGAATTTCTACGTAGTTGAGCGAATAGGTCATTTTCTTGCCGTTCTCCAAGTTCTTCTGACCGCCCTTCTCTGTATAATAGATGCCCGGCTCCAAATAGAGTGGCTGAGAGTAGGATAGGGGGATGCCAGCCGCAACGCCGACGTTGAGTCCCGTCTTCCAGTTGCCTCCATTCAGATTGGTGTCATCCGAGCTGACGAAGGAGAAGGATGGACCGATGCGCAGTCCGAAGTAAGGCTTGACAGAGGGTGCTTCGCGGCGCTCGAAATAGGGACGGCCAGAGGGTGCCTCGCGAGGGTTTCTGTATTCGAGTTGTCCTGTTCGCGGATTGTAGTAACGACTCTTTTGGTAGTTTTGTGCAGAGGCAGAACTTGCTACAAGTGCAGCAGCCAATATGAATAATACGGTTCTTTTCATGTTCTTTTGATTTTTATTGTTGATATTCTTTTGTCGATGCAAAAGTATATAAAGTGCCAAGTAGATAGCGGTGGGTAATCCCTAAAAGTGGAAAGGAAAAACCCTACTTCGGCTTCGTGTTTCGGGAAACCAAGACGAAATGTTTTGCGAAACTTGTATAAAATACCCGATATTTTCTTCGCCAAGTCAGAAAATTGCACTACCTTTGCAATTACAAATATAAACGTTTATAAATACCAATGAATTATTTGAAGAAGTACTATTTGGATATAGTGATGGTAGTGTTGTTTGCTGTCATCTCTTTCGCTTATTTCATGCCGGCAGACATCGACGGGCGTATCTTGTACCGCCATGACTCTTCTGCGGGAGTGGGGGCTGGTCAGGAGCGAGTACAATACATGCAGAAGACGGGTGAGGACACCCGCTGGACCAATTCCCTCTTCGGAGGAATGCCCACCTATCAGTTGGCACCCTCGTACAAGAGTGGTGCCGTACTGAAACAGGCTACCAACCTTTATCATCTCTGGTTGCCCGAAAATGTATGGTTTGTCTTCGCCTACCTCTTAGGATTCTATATCCTTCTCCGTGCGTTCGACTTCCGACAGTCGTTGGCCGCCCTCGGTTCGATAATCTGGGCATTCTCTTCCTATTTCTTTATTATCATCGCCGCAGGCCACATCTGGAAGGTGTGGGCGTTGGCTTACTTGCCGCCGATGATAGCTGGCGTGGTGTTGGCTTACAGAGGCAAGTATCTATGGGGAATGATTGTGACGGCGATATTCTCAGCTTTTGAGGTGAATGCCAATCATGTGCAGATGACCTATTATTACCTCTTCATCATCTTCTTTATGATCATTGCCTGGTTGGTCGATGCCATCCGTAAGAAGGAGATGGCTCGTTTCGGCAAGGCGACGGCTGCCTGCGTGGTTGGAGCGGCAATAGGCATCTGTCTCAATCTCTCCACGCTCTACCATACCTGGCAGTATGGACAGGAGTCAATGCGTGGAAAGAGTGAGCTTGTCAAGAAGAACTCCGCCAATCAGACCAGTAGTGGTCTGGATCGCGACTATATCACCCAGTGGAGCTATGGCATCGACGAGACATGGACACTCCTTGTCCCCAACGCCAAGGGCGGTGCCTCTGTGCCACTGAGCCAGAATGAGACGGCCATGGAGAAGGCCGACCCCAACTTTGTGCAGATCTATCAGCAGTTGGGACAATATTGGGGAGACCAACCTGGTACGAGCGGACCTGTCTATGTTGGAGCTTTTGTCGTGATGCTCTTTATCTTAGGCTTGTTTATCGTCAAAGGGCCAATGAAGTGGGCATTGCTTGCCGCCACCATCTTGAGTATTCTCCTTTCGTGGGGTAAGAACTTCATGCCTTTCACCGATTTCTTCCTCGACTATGTGCCAATGTACGCCAAGTTCCGTACGGTGGCATCCATCCTTGTCATAGCCGAGTTTACCATACCGTTGTTGGCGGCAATGGCACTCAAGCGTATCGTCGATGAACCGGAAGTGCTTACGAAAAAGATAAAGTTTGTCTATGTTAGCTTTGCCATCACTGCTGGACTCTGCTTCCTTTTTGCCTTGATGCCAGGAGTATTCTTCTCCGATTTCGTATCGCATGGAGAGATGCAGGCACTGCAGCAGATACCAGCCGAGTATCAGGCACCGCTCATCAGCAACCTTACCGAGATGCGTAAGGCAGTCTTTACTGCCGACTGCTGGCGTTCGTTCTGGGTCATAGTCATAGGTATGGCGTTCTTGATGCTCTATAAGTTCAAGAAACTGGGTGCGGAATTTATGATTGCAGGTATTGCGGTCCTCTGTTTAGTAGACATGTGGCTCGTCAACAAGCGTTATCTGTATGATGATATGTTCGTTGATGAGATTGTGCGTGAGGCACCTCAGCAGATGACAGAGTCAGACAAGATTATCCTTGCCGACAAGGCTCTCGACTATCGTGTGCTCAACCTCTCGACCAATACCTTTAATGAGAATGAGACATCTTACTACCATAAGAGTATCGGTGGATATAGTGCTGCCAAGCTCCGCCGCTATCAGGAAATGATAGATGCCTATATCTCCAATGAGAAAAATAAGGTGTGGACAGCCGTATCTCGGTCTGGTGGCGACATGACGAAAGTCAACGGGGACAGTATCTTCCCTGTGCTCAACATGCTCAACACAAAGTATTTCATTATGCCTCTGCAGGGTGGTCAGACCGCACCTGTCAAGAATCCCTATGCCTACGGCAATGCATGGTTTGTAGACAAGGTAGACTTTGTCGGTACGGCAAACGAGGAAATCGAGAAGGTTGGCAAAATCAGTCTGCGCCATGAGGCAGTGGCTGATGCCAAGTTCAGTGATGTTCTCGGCAAGAGTGTTCCGCAGGATGATACCTCTATCGTGACCATGACACAGTACAAGCCCAACAACCTCACCTATGAAGTGAAGTCGAACAAGGGCGGTGTTGTCGTCTTCTCGGAAATATACTATCCGGGTTGGAAGGCCACCATCGACGGTCAACCGGCAGAGTTGGGTAGGGTAGACTACATACTGCGTGCCCTCAGTGTGAAACCTGGTACACATAAGGTAGTGCTTGATTTCCATCCTTCATCGCTGAAGACCACAGAGACAGTGGCGTACATCAGCTATGCCGTCTTGCTCTTGCTCGTGGTGGCTGGCATCATCTTGGAAAGGAAAAAGAACAAAAGATGCAGTTCCGAACAGAAGTAGATATACAGAAAGCCTGTCTTGAAATCCGTCCTACGGACAAGTTGCTCTTTGTGGGTAGTTGCTTTGCTGACAACTTGGGCAAGCGGTTTTCAGACAATCGCTTTCGTGCAACGGTCAATCCCTACGGTGTCATGTACAACCCCGTAAGCATCTTGCACACTGTAGAACGTGTGGAGGAAGAGGTGGATGTTGCCGTGTTTACCTTAGGAACGAACCACGTCTATATCTTGAAAGAGACTGGCGAAATCGTGGACAACTGCAGAAAGATGCCCCAGAAACTCTTCGAGGAGCGAGAACTGACAGTTGACGAATGTGCAGAGGCGCTTGGCAAGGCTGTGCAATTAGTGCTCAATCGCGGCGCAAGGCGTGTCGTCCTGACGGTAAGCCCCATCCGTTACGCCAAGTACGGTTATCACGGAAGCAAGCTCTCCAAGGCGACACTCCTCTTGGCAGCGGATAGGTTGACGAAGGATTTCCCAGATGTTGTGGACTATTTCCCTGCCTATGAGATCTTGGAAGACGAACTGCGCGACTACCGCTTCTACAAGGAAGACATGCTCCATCCCTCTGACCAGGCGGTGGAGTATATCTGGCAGAAGTTCCGTGCAGCCTATTTCGGTGAGTTGGCAGAACAGTTTATCGCTGAATGGAAACCCATCAAGGAAGCATTAGGACACAGACCCTTCAATCCGCAGGCAGAAGAATACCAAAAGTTTCTTGCCAAGGCTGAGGAGCAGAAGAAGTTGTTCGAGGAAAAATACGGACTTCTGTAAAGCCTCAAAAAGAAGAACTAAAACAAAGATGGAGACCTTCGGGTCTACCTAAACAGAATAGAATATGACTTATACTATCGAAAAGGTAACCACACTGATAGGTGCGCGTCGCTATGGAGACACAGACACGAACATCGGATTTATACTCACCGATAGTCGTTCGCTCTGTTTCCCGGAAGAAACTCTTTTTTTCGCTCTCAAGTCGGAGCGTAATGACGGTCACAACTACATACCGGAACTATACCGCCGTGGTGTAAGAAACTTTGTCGTGGCTCAGGTTCCCAAGGGCTACGCCTCTGATTATCCCCTTGCCAACTTTCTGAAAGTGGTCAATCCGTTGGAGGCACTGCAGCGACTGGCTGAGCGCCACCGTGATGAATTCAACGTGCCTATTGTCGGCATAACGGGTTCCAACGGCAAGACCATGGTCAAGGAGTGGTTGTACCAGCTCCTCTCGCCCAATATGTTCGTAACTCGCAGTCCTCGTAGCTACAACTCGCAGATAGGAGTGCCCTTGTCTGTATGGCTCTTGGACGAACAGACAGAGGTGGGTGTCTTTGAGGCTGGTATTAGTCAACTGGGAGAGATGCTTGCCTTGCGCGACATCATACAGCCCACCATCGCTGTGCTTACCTACCTCGGTGCTGCGCATCAGGAGAATTTCAGTTCCATGGAACAGAAGTGCCGTGAGAAACTGATTCTCTTCCATGATGCCGAGACGATAGTATATAATGGTGATGATGAAGTGGTGAACAAGGTGTTGGCGGAGTGTCCATCCTTTAAGGGCGAAAAACTCTATTGGTCGGAGAAGAACCCCGATGCTCCCTTCTTTGTCAAGAACATAGAGAAGAAAGGCAATCTCTCCGTTGTTACCTATATATATAAAGGTGAAGAGGATAGTTATTCCATTCCCTTTATCGATGAGGCTTCTGTCTCCAACTCCATCGCCTGTGCGGTCGTTTCCCTGAAACTCGGACTCTCGGCAGAAGAGGTGGACAAGCGTATGACGCTCCTCGAACCAGTGGCTATGCGACTTGAAGTGAAGGAGGGAAGACATGGATGTACACTCATCAATGACAGTTACAACTCGGACATCAATTCGCTCGACATAGCACTCGACTTCATGAGCCGCCGTCCTGACCATAAGGGACGTAGGCATACTTTGATATTGAGTGATATTTACCAAAGTGGTCAACAACCAGAAAACTTATATCAAGAGGTGAGCGACCTCTGTCGCAAGCGCGGCGTGGTGAAGTTTATTGGCATCGGTCCGCAGCTTTGCACGCAGAGTGACGCCATTCAGATTCCAGAAAAATTCTTTTTCGAGAGTGTCGATGACTTCATCAGTAGTGAAGTATTCTCGTCATTGTGTAATGAGGTGATCCTTGTCAAGGGAGCCCGCCAGTTCGGTTTCGACCAATTGACGGAGCTGTTGGTGCAGAAGGTTCACGAGACAACCCTTGAGGTGAATCTCAATGCAGTGGTGGCAAACCTGAACTACTACCGTTCTTTTATGAAGCCAGAGACCAAACTCGTGTGCATGATCAAGGCAGACGGTTATGGTGCTGGAGCCGTAGAAATCGCCAAGACATTGCAGGACCATCGTGTTGACTATCTTGCCGTGGCGGTGGCAGACGAAGGCGTTACCCTTCGTAAGAATGGTATTACGAGCAATATCATGATTATGAATCCGGAGATGACCGCCTTCAAGACCATGTTTGACTATGACTTGGAACCGGAGGTCTATTCTTTCCGCCTCTTGGATGCACTCATCAAGGCAGCAGAGAAGGAGGGCGTTACGGGATTCCCCGTTCATGTGAAGTTGGATACGGGAATGAGAAGGTTAGGCTTTGACCCTGAGAAAGATATGGAAGAACTGATAGCACGACTGAAACATCAGAAAGCCATTATCCCTCGAAGTGTCTTCTCTCATTTCGTAGGAAGTGACAGCCCAGACTTTGACACATTCTCGGCACGTCAGTTTGAACTTTTCGACAAGGGAAGCCTTCAACTCCAGGCGGCTTTCGACCACAAGATCTTGCGACACATCTGCAACTCTGCTGGAATAGAGCATTTCCCCGAAAGACAGTTAGATATGTGCCGCCTCGGCCTCGGACTGTATGGCATCAACCCCATTGACAATGCTACCATCAACTGTGTGAGTACGCTGAAGACAACCATCTTGCAGATGCACTCCGTCAAGGCTGGGGAGAGCGTAGGCTATAGTCGTCGTACCATCCTTGACAGGGACAGTGTGATAGCTGCCATCCCAATAGGTTATGCCGATGGTCTCAACCGCCATCTCGGCAACCGCCATGCGTACTGTTTGGTGAACGGACAGAAGGCTGAATATGTAGGCAACATCTGCATGGATGTGGCTATGATAGATGTCACGGATATCGAATGCCATGAGGGTGACACCGTGGAAATTTTCGGCGAACATCTTCCTGTCCAGACCCTCAGTGACATCCTTGACACCATTCCTTACGAAGTGCTCACTACTATCAGTAATAGGGTAAAGAGAGTTTATTTCCAAGACTAAGTGGGTGAACTTTTGTCTTTACTCCTTTACACTTTTATGCCTATAAATGTACTTCAAAAGAGCGCAAAATACTGTAAAATCCCATCCGTTTTTCGGATGGGATTTATTTTTAAGTAATATTTGCCAATAAAACGTATGGGTTTTGAAGAAAAAAGTGTATCTTTGTGGCCAAATAGACTAAAAACAAATCAAAGAAGCACTTTTCGGAAGTGCGAATAAACTTTTTATTAACATAGTGTAAGAACATGGAACAAGTGTTTAGTTATATCATCAGTCTCGGTGCGAGTGTGATGATGCCTATCATCTTTACTGTCATCGGACTGTGTATTGGAATGAAATTCGGTAAGGCTCTTAAGTCTGGACTCTTTGTGGGAGTGGGCTTTGTGGGCTTGGGTGTTGTGACGGCACTCCTTACTTCCAATTTCAACGATCCCTTGAAGATGATATCAGACATCTACCACCTCCAGCTCAATGTCTTTGATATGGGATGGCCAGCAGCAGCGGCGGTCGCTTACAACACGGCGGTCGGTGCATTGATAATTCCTATCTGCCTTGGCGTCAATCTTCTGATGCTCATCACCAAGACTACGAGGACTGTCAACATAGACCTTTGGAACTACTGGCACTTTGCTTTTATCGGAGCCGTGGCCTATTTCGTGATGGGCGAGAGTCTTGTCTGTGGTTATTTCGCTGCCATCGTTTGCTACATCATTACTTTGGTATGTGCCGACCTTACGGCAGACAAGTTCCAAAAATATTATGGACTTGACGGCATCTCCATCCCACAGCCGTTCTGCCAGAGTTTTATGCCTTTCGCCATCGTCATCAATAAGTTGCTCGACAAAATCCCAGGTTTCTCCAAGTTTGACATTGATGCAGAAGGACTGAAGAAGAAGTTTGGCGTCCTTGGCGAACCGCTTGTCTTGGGCGTTATCGTAGGTGCACTTATCGGTGTTGCCGCCCAACTCGACATCAAGAAGATTCTGTTCCTTGGTGTCACCATGGGAGCGGTGATGGAGTTGATACCCCGTATCACCTCTCTCTTTATAGACGGACTGAAACCAATTTCTGAGAAGACACAGGAACTGGTGAAGACAAAGTTTAACGGCAAGAAGGTACATATCGGTATGAGTCCTGCCCTTGTCATCGGTCATCCTACCACACTCGTCTGCTCCGTCATCCTTATTCCAGTCATCCTTGCCCTTGCAGTGTTCCTCCCGGGCAACCAGTTCCTCCCCTTGGCTTCACTTGCCGGCATGTTCTATCTCTTCCCCATGATCCTGCCTTTTACCAAAGGAAATGTGGTGAAGAGTCTGCTTGTAGGACTTGTTGCTCTCATCATCGGACTCTATTTTGTTACAGACATGGCACCCGATTTCACGAGTGCTGCCAATGCTGTTTACCAAGCAACGGGTGACAATGCGGCACATATCCCTGACGGATTCTCTGGAGGTGCCCTCGATTTCGCCTCTTCTCTCTTTGGGTGGCTCATATATCGTGGCATCAAGTTGCAGTATGTTGGTATGGGATTGCTTGCCCTCGTGACTGTTGCCCTTATGGTGTGGAACAACCGCCGCATCGTCAAGGAAGAAAAGGCAGCAAAGAATGGTTGAAAAGAACATGATTACAAAATATAAATCAATAATAATGAAGAAAAGAATACTGATATGGGCTGTCTTGGCCGTTGTTGCTGGTCAGTCGTTTGCTCAATGCCACAAGGCTGGTTATGAGGTGAAGGCAGAGAATGCGTATACTCATTACAATGTGCGCTATGCAAGCAATCCTCTGGATGCCAAGCATTATGATACGGAGCGTCTGCGTGCTGAGTATGCCATCGAAAACGTCATGGTGGCTGGTGAGGTAAACTGGACTTACACGATGTTTGACCGCTTCCTTATCGGTGGTGCAGTGCCTACGGCAGCTCCTCTGAAGTTGACATCCATCGCTCCTCTTTACACCGATAAGCCCAATGATGCCAAGAACCTCTTGGACAATCGTGAGTTGGGTATCATCAATGTAGGTGGTGAGGGAACAGTGACTGTCGACGGCAAGAGCTATACCCTCGGATTCCAGGAAGCACTGTATGTTGGTCGTGGTGCCAAGGACATTACAGTCAGCAGCAAGGATGCTGCCAATCCTGCGAAGTATTACATGAACAGTGCTACCGCACACAAGTCTTTCCCTACCAAGAAAGTGACCCTCAAGGAGGCTAACAATATCAAGGCGGGCAGTCTGAAGGAAAGCAATGACCGTGTCATCCACCAGATGATCATCGATGGTGTTGCTGGCGTACATACCTGCCAGTTGCAGATGGGTATCACCGAACTGAAGGAGGGTAGCGTGTGGAATACCATGCCAGCACACCTTCATCTGCGCCGTATGGAGACCTATTTCTATTACAATGTTCCAGAGGGACAGAAGATTATGCACATCATGGGTCAGCCACAGGAAACTCGTCCCATGTGGCTCAACAACGAACAGGCTGTCATCAATCCAGAGTGGAGTATCCACTGTGCTGCAGGTACCAGCAACTATACCTTCATCTGGGGTATGGCGGGCGAGAACCTTGTCTATACCGACATGCAGGTGGTGAAGATACCAGACCTGAAATAATCTCTATGTGAATAACTAACAATAACAAACGATATGAACGCTATTAAAACAAGTAAAATGTCCAACTTCCGTTGGGTCATCTGTGCGTTGCTGTTCTTGGCTACCACAGTAAACTACATGGACCGACAGGTGTTGTCGCTTACATGGAAAGACTTTATCGCCCCTGAGTTCCACTGGACTGATGCAGACTATGGTACTATTACGGGCTATTTCTCTATCTTCTATGCCATCGCAAACCTTTTTGCAGGTAAGTTCGTCGACTGGATGGGAACGAAGAAGGGGTATCTCATCGCCATCTTCGTATGGTCTACTGGTGCTGTCCTTCATGCCGGTTGCGGTTGGGTGGCTATGCAGGTAGAGGGCTATGACTCCCTCGAGGCGCTCCGCATGGTAAAGGCTGGTAGTGATGCTGCCGTTGCCATTGCCACCATCAGTGTATGGCTCTTCCTCTCTTGCCGTTTGATCCTTGCGGCAGGTGAGGCAGGTAACTTCCCTGCTGCCATCAAGGTGACTGCCGAATTCTTCCCAAAGAAAGACCGTGCTTTTGCTACGTCTATTTTCAATAGTGGTGCTTCTATCGGTGCTCTCGCTGCTCCTGCTACCATTCCTTTGTTGGCTCGTGCGTTAGGTTGGGAGATGGCTTTCATCATCATCGGTGTCCTTGGCTATGTTTGGATGGCTCTCTGGGTATGGCTTTATGACAAACCCAAGAAGAATAAGTATGTGAACAACGCTGAGTTGAACTATATCGAGCAGGATGAAGACTTGGCTGAAGTGAAGGCGAATGAAACTCACGAAGAGGAGGAGAAGACTATCGGCTTCATGAAGTGCTTCTGCTATCGCCAGACATGGTCTTTCATCGTGGGTAAGTTTATGACCGATGGCGTATGGTGGTTCTTCCTGTTCTGGGCTCCAGCTTACTTCTCTGACCAGTATGGTTATACCTCTGACTCTCCAATGGCTATCGCTCTTATCTTCACGCTCTATGCCATTGTTACAATACTTAGTATTGGTGGCGGTTATCTCCCTACCTATTTCGTTGACAAGAAGGGCATGAATCCTTATATCGGTCGTATGCGTGCCATGCTTATTTTTGCTTGCTTCCCATTGTTGGGTCTCATTGCCCAGCCTATGGGTGCCTATAGCGCATGGTGGCCAGCTATTATCATCGGTCTCCTTGGCGCAGGTCACCAGGCTTGGTCTGCCAACCTCTATACCACAGTCAGCGATATGTTCCCTAAGTCTACCGTTGCTTCTATCACTGGTATCGGTGCTATGGCTGGTGGTGTCGGTTCGTTCCTTATCAACAAGGGTTCTGGTATGCTCTTCACTTATGCCGAGGGACAAGGTCAGAACTTCCAGTTTATGGGATTTGACGGCAAGCCAGCTGGTTATATGATTATATTCTGCATTTGTGCTGTCGCTTACCTTGTAGGCTGGTGTATCATGAAGGCATTGGTTCCTAAGTACAAGCCTATTGTTGTAGAATAATAAGAAAGTATAGGGACTTCTCTATTATTTGTGCATCAGCAGAAAACGTATTTGCTTGATGCAATCATATCAGAAACGCAATCATAAACAGATAGGAAGGGGCCTTCGTGTGACGTATAGTCATGCGGAGGTCCCTTCCCTTTTTTGTGCCTGTCGGTCTTGTGGAGTAGGGGGTGAAAAGTAGATTATAAAAGTGAAATAAACCGTATGGAAACTTGCCTTTAATCTGTTGCAAAATCCTTAGAAGCTAACTACAAAATATAAAATACAGCTTAGATTTCATGAAATCTAACTTATATTCCATGAAATCTAAGCTGTATTTAGCTAAATCCAAGCTGTATTTTATATTTGTAAGTCAACTTCTCCAACTTTTGTACACTATAGAAAAGAGGTTTGCTGTTAGGGTCATGTGGCTTTTACCCAAATAAGTATCGATTTATTTGGCTATGTTAACAGATTGTTGTAACTTTGCAGACGCTTAGCAAAATGCTAAGTAAGGGGTGCTACCGCTTTTGCGGATGCTGAGAACATACCCACTGAACCTGGAACGGATAATGCCGGCGTAGGGAAAAGGCTCAATGTGTACTTTTGTTTTTCACTCCCATGTTGCACTGTATAGGATAACTACAGAGTCGCATTGGTTGTTGTATCAACACACCTCTTATTATATATACTAAATAAGGTAACAATGAAAAATGATTTATTGTTTCTTGCTGCGCTCTCCATTGGAGTGCCAATAGTTGCTGATGCTGCAGGAAACAAGACGAAGGAGGTAATCGACACACTGAAAGCAAAAGAATTGCAAGAGGTCATGGTGGTGTCCACTCGTGCTAACAAGAAGACCCCTATGGCTTTTACCAATGTCGCAAAAGAGGCAATCAAGAGTGTAAACCACGGTAAGGATATTCCTTTCCTTTTGGCTCTCACCCCTTCTGTCACGCTTACCTCTGATGCTGGAAACGGTATTGGTTATACTACCATGCGTGTTCGTGGTACGGACCCTTCGCGTATCAATATTACAGCCAATGGCATCCCTATGAACGATGCAGAGAGCAGTTCTCTCTTCTGGGTCAATTTCGGTGACTTTGCCTCCAGTGCCCAGAGCATACAGATACAGCGTGGTGTAGGTACCTCTACCAATGGAGCAGGTGCCTTTGGCGCTACGGTCAATATGCTGACAGAGAACATCGGTGTCAAGCCTTATGTGGGTGTTGACCTTTCTGCTGGTAGCTATTACTCTCACAAGGAGACTGTACGTTTCAGTACAGGTCTTATCAAGGATCACTGGGGACTACAGGGACGTCTCTCCAATATCGGTAGTAAGGGATACCTCTATCGCGCCAGTACCAAGTTGAATAGTTATTTCCTGCAGGCAGGATATTTCGGCGACAACACCATGGTGAAGTTTATTACCTTCAATGGTCAGGAGGAGACATATCATGCCTGGAACTATGCTTCCAAATATGAGCAGGAAAAGTATGGTCGCCGTTACAACTCTTGTGGTGAGTATGTTACCGCAGACGGTGTGACGCATTATTATGACAACCAGACTGACAATTATCATTCACAGAACTATCAGCTTATCTGGAACCAGCGTTTCAATCCGGAATGGAACCTCAATGTAGCGCTTCATTATACCCGTGGCGATGGCTACTACGAGGAATACAAGACGGGTAAAAAACTCAAGGGCTATGGACTTGCTACAAATGATTTCTCTACAGATTTGGTACGCCGCAAGCAGATGGGTAATGACTTCTATGGTGCCATCGCTTCTGTCAACTATGACAACAAGAAGAATCTTACTGCCAATATCGGTGGAGGATGGAACGAATATGACGGTGACCATTTCGGTAATGTAATCTGGGTCAAGCAGGCAGCTGATGTGGAGGTGACACCTGACTTTGAGTACTATCGCAACAACGCCAAGAAGACTGACTTCAATGTCTATGGAAAAGTCAACTATCAGTTCTTGCCAGGACTGAGCGCTTTTGTCGACCTGCAGTATCGCAATGTATGCTACAAGATGCAGGATCCGTCAGACTATTATTTGGGCAACAGCTTTACTTCGGATTACATCATCAACGAGAAGTACAACTTCTTCAACCCAAAGTTCGGTCTCAACTATGACATCAACGCCAATAACAAGGTGTATGTGTCTTATGCCATCTCGCACAAGGAGCCCGTTCGAAACAACTTCGAACACAATTATAATGGTGGTCTGGACAAGCCAAGAGCTGAGCGCCTGAATGATTTGGAATTGGGCTATCAGTTCCAGAGTAGGACATTCTCGGCTGGTGCCAACTTCTATTACATGAACTACAAAGACCAGTTTGTGCTGACAGGAGCATTGGATAATATCGGTGAAGCCATCACTGCCAACCTTGACAAGAGCTATCGCCTCGGATTGGAACTCACTGCTGCATGGAAACCCGTAGACTGGTTCCAGTGGGATGCCAATGCCACATTGTCAAGAAACCGTGTGAAGAACGTTGCTGTGACTGCAAATAAAAGAATGACGCGTGAGGAGATTGCCCGTCTTACTCCGCAAGAGTTGGCGAAATATGATCCTAAGGATGTCCAGGCTGGTAATATATACAAGGAGATACAGCATACCATCCAGGGTGAAACGCCACTGAGTTTCTCTCCAAGTTTCATCTTCAACAACATCTTCACCTTCAAGTATGTCGGGTTCAAGGGTAGCATACAAAGTCAATACGTCAGCGACCAGTATCTTACCAATACCGGATTCGAGGAGGTACCATGTGTCGACTATCCCGGCAATATCTCTCTTATGTTGAAGAAGCACTTCACCACGAATATTGACTTGAGCTACACGTTCGGACTGAAGAAGATTGGTATGAAGGACGCTACAGTGGGTATTACGCTCTACAACCTGTTCAATACCCTGTATGACAATAATGGTTGGGCATCTCCTACATATTATGAGGGTGATGGAAACAGTACCGAACTCACTGCGAAAGGTACGAAACTGTACACTTCTGGTTTTGCTCCTTCGGCACCATTCAACATGATGGGATATGTTTCCATCAACTTCTAACAGCATTTAGGGTGGTAATTTTATAGAACCACCCTTTATAAGAACTTTATAAAAATAGTACGAATATAAAGGCTTGACCAGTATGACAGAATACCTTTCATTACATGGTTTGGACATCATTACCACGGTACTCGGGTTGGTTTACATCCTGCTCGAGTACCGTGCAAGTATTTATCTCTGGATAGTGGGTATCATCATGCCTGCCCTTGATGTGTGGCTCTATTGGAGTCATGGACTGTATGGCGATGCCGGTATGGCTGTCTATTATACTCTTGCTGCCACCTATGGTTATGTAATATGGAAATTCGGAAAGAAGCATAACCAGAAGGAGACGGAAGAATTGCCGATAACCCATATGAGGAAGAAACTCTATCTGCCCACGCTTGTGTTTTTCTTTGTGGCATGGGGTGTCACCTATTATATATTGGTAACCTTCACCAACTCTACTGTGCCTGTGCTTGATGGTTTTACCAATGCACTGAGCTTTGTGGGTCTGTGGGCGTTGGCTCGTAAGTATATAGAGCAGTGGTTCTTCTGGATCATAGTGGATGCCGTATGCTTTTACCTTTATATTGGCAAAGGTATTCCCTTCAAGGCAGGTCTTTACGGTCTCTATGTCTTCATTGCGGTCGCTGGATACTTCAAGTGGAAGCGCATGATGAAGAATGTGAAGTAAAGTTTCTTAGAAGGTAAGAAGTTAAGCCAATAGCTTCACTCTTTATTATCCCTTCAGCTTGAGTGAAGTTTCTATGCTTGCCAATTCGTCTCGGAAAGCACTATCCACCTTGAGCCTGTCTTCTATCTTCGAACAACTATGTATCACAGTACTGTGGTCGCGGTTGCCCACAAGCTTTCCTATACGTGAAGCCGGCATCTTGGTGTGTTTCTGTGCCAAGTACATGGATACTTGTCGCGCCACCACATAGTCGCGCTTACGGCTCTTGCTGTTGACTGCCGTCGCAGTGACATTATAGTGGGCGCATACCTTCTCGATGATATCTTCTATGGTCAGGGGCGTGTCGTCCATCTTGACAGCTCGTTTGATGACACGTTCTGCCAAACGAATGTCTACATTGCTGTTGTAGACAATACTGTAAGCCAAGAGTCCGTTGATAGCACCCTGTAGGTCTCGTACACTTCCGTTGCATGTCTGGGCGATAAAGGTCACCACGTCTGCAGGAATCTTCAGTCCGTCACGGCGTATCTTACTGCTCAAAATGTCTACACAGAGTTGTATGTTGGGTTTCTCCAACTCGGCCACTAATCCGCAAGAGAAACGGGTAAGCAGACGGTCAGGCATATCTTTCAGTTCTACCGGTGGACGGTCGCTTGCTAAGATGATGCGCTTGCCGTTACGGAAGAGGGCATTGAAGATATGGAAAAACGTGTTGAGTGTCTTCGTTTTTCCCGCCCACTCCTGTATGTCATCTACGATGAGCATATCGATACTCTGGTAGAAGTTGATGAAGTCGTTTGATGTGTTGTGGAGCACAGCCTCGATATACTGTGTCTGGAAGAGTCTTGCACTTACATACAAAATACGTTTCTGCGGATAGGTCTTCTTGCAGAGCACACCGATGGCATTGACAAGATGCGTCTTTCCACTGCCCGAAGGACCGTAGATGAACATGGGGTTAAACTGTGTGGTGTTGGGGTGCTCGGCAATGGAATAGCCTACAGAGCGTGGCAGTTTGTTACTTGTACCCTCCACATAGTTGTTGAATGTCAGTTTTGGGTCCAGTTGACTGTCTAATTCTTCCGGCTGAGGGGAAGCCTGTTGCTGTCTCCGGTGCTCTGCTTCGTCTACATCATTGGGGTCAGCCTCTAAGATAACTGTCTTGTTATGTGTCTGGTCGGCTACTACACGGTAGTTGAGACGCACTCCCTCACCGAAGTTACGTTGCAGCACCTTGCTAAGCAAGTCTACGTAGTTAGCCTCAAGATATTCGTAGAAATAGGTACTCGGCACCCTCACCAGCAACGTTTTTGTTGCTGGTTTATATGACTCGAAGACGATAGGCTCAAACCACGTCTTGTACTGGTCGGGCTTTACTGTGTCGCGTATGACGGCAAGACAGTTGTCCCATAAGGGTTTGGGAGTAGCTAACATTCTTTTCTTATAGACTTTGCATTTTTTACGTGTAGACCGCCACAAGGCGAAATCGTTTGCAAAGGTATAAAATAAATGTCAAATGCCCAAAAGTTTAAGTATCTTTATATTTGTCGAGGGCTTACTGGAAAATAGTATCCACCAGTTTTGCACTGTTACTTACTTGTCTTTCTTGCCAAAGAGCGAGAAGTGTACATAGCGCTTCGGGTGCTGCTTGAGGTCTATTACGAGTGAGTCGGCATCGCGGAGAGTCGCATTGAGGTTGTTGTACAATCCCTTGTCGTTCATTAGCAAACCGAGTGACCCATTGCTGCTGTTCAGTTTGTTGGTAAACTCTTCGGCATTGGCAAGTGTGCGGTTTACCCTCTCCAATGTTCCGTGTACGTCAAGCTCTGCTAAGTTGGAGGTAAACTTATCTGTGTTTTCAAGTACGCCGTTGGCATGGTGGAGCATTCCCGGTACCTGCTTGTTGAGGCCAGTCATGAGGGTGTTCAGTTCACGGGAAGAGGTGGAAAGGTTGTCCGTGATGTTCTCTATGTTGTGCAGCGATTTGGCGAGTGCGGGGTCGGCAACCAAGGCGTTGAGGCTGTTGAGAATAGAGTCAAGCTTGGACATCATCTTTTCGATGTCGGGTACCATTTCTGCCACCTTGGTCATGACGCCATCTTCCACGATGCCAGGAATCGTGCCACCTGGTTCGATGCGTTCACGTGGGTTGTTGGCAAGGAGCAGATGCACCTTCAGGTTACCCATCAGGTCTTTTTCTATCTCTGCCGTACTTCCTGCAGGTATGCGCAACTGCTTGTCGATGTTGGCTTTTACTTTGATAGGAGTAGTCTGTCCGTAGTCGAACTCGATGGCGTCTACTGTTCCTACCTTGTATCCGTCGGCATAGATGGGCGTTGAGGCGCTAAGCCCCTGGATGTCCTTGAAGGTGATGTAATAATAGTTGTCAGATGCCCAGATACTGACTCCCTTCAGAAAGTTGATGCCGAAGTACATGACGAGGATGCCTACAATGGCAACTAATGCTATTTTTATTTCCTTGCTCATTTTCATGACTATTTGTTTTTGTTCTGTTTAAACTCTCGGATGGCTTGGTTCACGTCATATTTCTTTCCGTCCTTGAAGGCGATGATAAATGCCTCAGGGAATTTGTCGAGCAATGACTTGCGCAAGCGGTATATTTCGTTGTAGTTGGTAGAAGCCCCCATGGTATATTTCACCATGCCGTTCTCCTGATAGTTGTCGTAGTCTGTCTCCCCCTTGAAGTGATTGTCGCCTTTGCGCAAAGCACGGCTACTTACCAATATCTGTACTTTGAATACAGGTTGTCCGGCAACAACGTCTTTTTGGCGTGACACCTTTGGCGTGTTTGCTTGCTTGTTTGCTACTGTAGGCTTTTGTGCCGTGTCGGTTTCTACTCTATCCTTTGCTTTCTCTTGTCCTTTTTCCTGTACAGTGGTGCTCTTTTCACGTACTTTTACCGTTGAAGTCTTTGCCTTAGCTTTCGTGCTGGCAACTTTCTCCGCTTTGTACTCTTGCGGGACAACGGATGGGATGTCTATCTGCTGGTTGTCTGATGAGCGGTAAGGCACCACCACTGACTGGTCGTATTTTTCCTTGTACTGGGCAAAACCTTGGAATATGGCTTTGGCGATATCGTCCACTCTGCTTTCCGTATTGAGGGTTTGCTCTTCGTCGGGAGTAGTGATGAAACCAAGTTCTATAAGGCAACTCGGCATGGATGTCTCGCGCAGAACCAAGAAACCAGCTTGGTGTACTCCTTTGTCCGGTCTGTTAGCGTTCGTACAGACGCTGCGCTGTATGAGCCGTGCCAATTCTACGCTACGTTCCATGTTCTTGCCCTGTATGAACTCGAAGATGATGTAACTCTCCGATGACTTGGGGTCAAAGCCCTGGTAGGTCTGCTGATAGTCTTTCTCCATGGAGATGACAGAGTTCTCTCGCATGGCGACATCTAAGTTGTCCTTGGCTCGGTGCATACCCAACGTGTATGTCTCGAATCCCCTCGCTATCTTGCCACCAGGCAGAGCGTTGGTGTGTACTGATATGAACAAGTTGGCATTCGCTTTGTTGGCGATGTTGGCGCGCTCCTTGAGTGGGATGAACACGTCGGTCTTGCGGGTATAGACCACTCTCACGTCGGGAAGGTTGCGCTCTACATACTTTCCGAAGGCAAGCGCTACGCTGAGGTTGATGTCTTTTTCTTTGGAAACAGCTCCCTGTGCCCCTGCGTCATGGCCGCCGTGTCCCGCATCGATGACGAGGGTGAAGTGGTCGTTGGCAGCAGACAATGCTGATACCATGACTGACATCATGAAGGCAATAGCAAGTAGTTTCTTATATAACATATTTTATT
This sequence comes from Firmicutes bacterium CAG:103, assembly GCA_963600865.1. Lineage (GTDB taxonomy): Bacteria > Bacteroidota > Bacteroidia > Bacteroidales > Bacteroidaceae > Prevotella. The sequence goes on along the minus strand of CAVCDC010000025.1, from coordinate 10,736 downwards.
TGTGATTGTGCAAAAGTAAGAATTTCGTCGCAGAAAACCAACGACTATCTTTAAGTTTTATTATTTATTAAGCAGTTTGCTTTGTTTCTTATCACCTTGTGAAGTGGACTTTTACCTTGGCGCCGTCACCGTCTATCCCGAAGGGAGGATTGAGTTTGGCGATGGTAAGATGTACCTCTGTAATGGACGGAAAAGATGTGAAGAGCGCCTTGGCTATCCTACCTGCCACATGCTCTAACAGGTTGCTGGGGATAAGCATTTCCCGCTTGATCACTTCATACGCTTCCGCATAGTTGACGGTGCCAGAGAGAATGTCGCTTTCCACCGCCTCTGTGATGTCGCATACCATCTCGACGTTCAGCAAGTAGTCGTTTCCTACAGTTCTTTCCTGTGGTAGTACCCCATGGTAGGCATGGAAACGGACATTGTCAAGAAGGATGCTACTCTGCTGTATTTGCATCGCCGCCCTCCTTGTCTGTTGCGTTTCCGTCGTTCAGGTATTTCTTCAAAGCACGCTCTACGCCTACTTTCCAAGTGTTGATGCTCTCTGATGTCAACTGCAACTGACTTACCAGGCGTATGACGTGCTCTATGGGCATGCGGTAGCGCAGTACCCCGGAAATAAGTTTGGCATAGTTCCAGTATTCCGGGTTGAACTTCTCGCTCAGCCCTTCGAGGGTCATCTTGTAGCCGCGCTTGTTGACAAACTGGAAGTCGTAGCGCTTGGTGCCGTCTTCGTTTACCTGTTTTACTATCTTGCCTTTGGTGACAGATTTCGGCAGCATGATGCCTTCCTCGTCATCGAGCAGACCGGTGAATATCTCGTAGGGATGGCCGTCGAGCAGTCCGACAAGCGCCACCCATTTGTCTTTGTTGTTCTGGAAACGTACAACGTCACATTCCAGTTCTTTGGGGCGTACCTCCACAACGCCTTGGTGGAAGGGTTGCCCGCCTAATTGCTCATGTACCTCATGAACAAGATGGTGCTGCAGACTTACCATGTCCACTTGCTCATCTTCGAAACGCTGACGGAATGCAGCCAACTGCTGACGAGTGTGCTCTATCAGTTGAGTGCAAGCCTCTTCAAATGATACATTATTATATATATTGTCCATGTTGACTCCTTGTTGTTGCGCATAGCTGTTGCTGTCGCAAATATATGATGTGCAAAATTAAGGTATATTTCGCAACTATGCAACTTTTTGCCATACAAATGAGTAAAAAGGGACATGATTGGGGCGGAAAACGGATAACTTTATGTATCTTTGCAGAAAGATTATGAAGAAACCGTAAAAAACAAGACATCATGGAATCAATCAAAAACAGAACATCCATTCGCAAATATAGTAGCCGTGAGGTGACCGACGAGTTGCTCAGCAGACTCTTGGAAGAGGCTGAGCGTACGCCTACAATGGGAAATCTCCAACTTTACAGTGTGGTGGTGACACGCAGTAGGGAAGGGAAGGAGGCCCTTGCTCCTGCCCACTTCAACCAACCGATGGTGACGGCGGCTCCTGTCGTGCTGACCATTTGCGCCGACTATAGCCGTACTACTATATGGGCCGAGAACAGGAAGGCAACACCGGGTTACGACAACATCTTGTCGTTTATGAATGCTGCCACTGACGCCCTCCTTTTCACACAGACATTCTGTAATCTCGCCGAAGAAGAGGGGTTGGGCACTTGTTTCCTTGGTACGACGGTCTATATGCCGCAGATGATTATTGACACTCTGAAGTTGCCAAGGCTTGTCATGCCTGTAGCCACCATTACCTTGGGATGGCCCGACGAGAAACCTGCTCTCTCTGAACGCTTGCCTCTGCGCAGCATCGTTCATCGGGAACATTTCGAGGAATATACTCCGGAGAGTATCAATGATTTCTATGCAGAAAAAGAGACATTGCCCGCCAATCAGGAGTTTGTGCGTGTCAACAACAAGGAGACTTTAGCACAGGTATTCACGGACTTGCGTTATACCAAAAAAGATTGTGAGGCAATGTCTGAAGGTTTTCTGAAGGCTCTTAAGAACCAGGGGTTCTTGGAATAAGGATTATAATAGCGTTCGAAAGTCGTTAGAAGATAAATTTCTTATCCCCATACTTCCTCTGTTATTTCCCTGACGAGGTCGAGCTTAGCCCACTGCTCTGCCTCTGTGAGTTTGTTGCCTATTTCGCATGAGGCAAAACCACACTGCGGACTGAGGCTGAGTCGCTCTAAAGGAACATACTGGGCTGCTTCCTTGATGCGGGAGATGACGGTTGCCTTGTCTTCCAATACGGGCGACTTTGTGGTGATAAGCCCAAGCACTACCTTCTTGTTGGCTGACACATACTTCAGTGGCTCAAAACCGCCAGAGCGCTCGTCGTCATATTCTAAGTAGAAGGTGTCCACGTTCTCGTCCTTGAAGAGATAAGGTGCAACGGCATCGTAGGCTCCTTTGGTGGCGTAGCATGAATGGTAGTTTCCGCGGCACACATGGGTATTGATGGTCAGTCCTTCGGGCTTTCCTTCTATGGCAAGGTTGTTCACCTTCAGGTACTGCAGAGCTTCGTGCTCCAAGGTGAATCCTGTGCCAGCCATCGACTTCCAGAAGTCTTCGTCTACAATCATTCCCCAGGTGCAGTCGTCCAACTGTACGGTGCGGCAGCCTGCAGCATATATCTCGCGGAAGAAGGTCTGGTAGGCTTTCGCAAGGTCTTCTATCAGTTCTGTGGTGTTGGGATAGAACGCACGTGTGTTCTTTGCGTTGTCACCACGGAACAGTTCGGCAAGGAACTGTGCTGGGGCTGGGACGGTCTGCTTTGCCTCGTAGAGCAATGTACCGTCGTTGGCTGTCTCCTCAAACTGTTTTACGAAGAGGTAGTCTTTGATGAACGGGTGGTTCTCGCCAGTTATCTTTCCTGTCAACTTGAGAGAACCTTTGGTTGTCTCTTCGCCATGAAACTGGTAGCCATGGTCGAGCTCGATGTGCTCTACACCGCCGAAACCCCACATGAAGTCGAGATGCCAGTAGCTGCGGCGGAACTCACCGTCGGTGATGTAGTGTAGTCCATGTGCCTTCTGCTGTTTGATAACCTCTGCAATGAGACGGTCTTCTGTACTACGAAGGTCGGTTGCGGAAAGTTGTCCTTCTGCAAATTTTGCTCTTGCTTCTTTCAGTTCTGCGGGGCGCAAATAACTGCCCACTGCGTCAAAGTGTCTGTTTGTTGTGCTCATATCTTTTCTGTTTTTTTGTTCTTTTACGTTGTTCTTGTTGCTTTCGAATGTCATGCATGTTTCGCTTTTGCGGTTGCAAAGGTATAGAGAAGGTTTTTATTTGACAAATATTCTTTGTATTTCGGGAAAATATACTAACTTTGCAGGCGTATAATGGTTTTCTTAGAATATTATTCTATAAAATATAAGACTTGTAGCTATGACAACACAGGAAACTCTTGACGAGATAGACATCAAACTGCTCAAATTGTTGCAGCAGAACTCGCGTTATACGGTGAAGGAACTTGCAGCCCGTGTCCACCTTTCGCCCACGCCAACTTTTGAACGGCAGAAACGCTTGGAGCGTGAGGGGTATATCACTCGCTATTCTGCCGTGGTAGACCATCATAAGTTGGGGAACAATGTCATTGTGCTTTGTAATATCCGGCTGAAACAGCATACGCACGACCTCATACAGCAGTTTATGGACACGGTTCAGACCATCGACCAAATAACGGAGTGTTATAATACAACCGGCGACTATGACTTTCTTATCAAGGTCTATGCCCACGACATGAAGGACTACCAGGACTTTATGCTCAACACCTTGGGTAACATCGACTGCGTGGGTAGTCTGCACAGCATCATCGTGATAGGCGAGATCAAGGACTCGCACTGTATCCCAGTGAACAGATGTCTGGCGAAACAGAGATGAAACTTTTTTGTCCTAAAAGGAGAGAATGTCAAATAAAAAGCGTAACTTTGCCTACCAAACAAAGATATTGCAATCATGGAACAAGCCAAACGAATACCTTACGGGGTGTCTGATTTCGTGGACATCGTCCAGCGAAACCAGTATTATGTAGACAAGACGATGTATCTGCCTCAGATAGAAGACGAGGCGGACGCACTCTTCTTTATCCGACCACGACGGTTTGGCAAGAGCCTTTTCATCAGTATGCTGAGGGCTTATTATGACATCAGCATGGCTCCTCGTTTTCTGGAACTCTTCGGAAACCTGTGGATTGGCTCGCATCCGACGCCGATGCAAGGGAAATACCAAGTGCTGCACTTGGACTTCTCTTTGATGGGTGGTAACATATCCAATTTGGAAGAACGCTTCAATGATTATTGCGGCGTCTGTATAGACTACTTTGTCGGAAACACCTATAAGGAGTATTATTCACAAGAGACCATCGATAAGGTAAGAAGCCTCAAATATGCTTCTGGCAAGTTGAATACCCTTCGTGTCGAAGCCCAACAGAAGGGCTACAACCTCTATCTTATCGTGGATGAATACGATAACTTCACCAATGTCGTGCTCAATGAACATGGTGAGGATGTATACTGGGCTCTCACGCATGCAAGCGGTTTCTATCGTGAAATATTCAAGGTGTTCAAGGGCATGTTCGCCCGTATCTTCATGACAGGTGTCAGTCCTGTGACACTCGATGACCTTACCAGCGGTTTCAACATCGGATGGCATATCTCCACCAAGGCTCCTTTCAACCAGATGTTAGGCTTCTCGACTGAGAACGTGCGGGATATGCTCACTTATTATAAGGAGACGGGGAAGATACGCCCGGACGCTGACGTGGAAGCCATCATTGAGGATATGAAGCCTTGGTATGACAACTACTGTTTCTCCGAATTTGCCTTGACGACACAAAGCCGTGTCTTCAACTGCGACATGGTGCTCTATTATCTCCGTAACTATATGGAGACTGGTGAAGCACCCAAACAGATGATTGACCCGAATACCAAGACAGACTACAACAAGATGAAGAAACTCCTTCAGTTGGACAAGTTGGATGGTGATCGTAAAGGTGTCATCATGACGATAGCGGAAAGGGGAGAGATTGTCGGCAATATCGAGGAGTCTTTCCCTGCCAAGGCATTGACAGACCCCAACATCTTCATAAGTCTGCTCTTCTATTATGGTATGCTTACCATCAAGGACACGATGGGCGACCAGCTCATCCTTGGCATCCCCAACAATAACGTGCGCAAGCAGTACTACAGCTATTTGTTGGAGCAGTATCAGGAGGAGAAGTGGGTCAACACCTCCAATCTCAAGACCATGTTTACCTATATGGCTTTTGACGGCAAATGGGAAGAGTGCTTGGGATACATGGCAAAGGCTTACGCCGATGTCTCGTCCGTCAGGGACGGCATCGAGGCGGAACGCAACCTGCAGGGCTTCTTCATGGCATATCTCAGTTTGACCAGCTACTACTACACTGCACCCGAACTGGAGTTGAACCATGGCTATTGCGACTTCTTCCTCTTGCCCGACTTGACTCATTATCCCACCAAGCACAGCTACATCCTCGAGTTGAAGGTCTTGTCAAAGAAGGACTTCGATACTTTGGTGGATGATAAGAAGAGGACAAAGGCCCAGCAGCAATGGGACGAGGCGGTGGAGCAAATCAACCGCTATGCCCTGGCTCCTAAAGTTGAAGCATTGCGACAGGGTACGACACTGCATAAAATCATCATGCAGTTCAAGGGATGGGAATTGATGAAGATGGAGGAAATCAAATAATAACCAAACAGCCACCACTATGATGCCAAGAATTAATAAACTGTCTGTTCTCCACGATTATGTCCTCTTTGTAGAATTCGATGATGGATATAAAGTGATGTACGATGTGAAAGGCGACATCAAGACGCTCCCTTCTTTCCGCGCATTGGTAGATGTATATGGTCTTTTCGAGCAAGCACAACTGGACACAAGTCGTATCTGCGTGTATTGGAATGATGAGATAGACCTTGCCAGCGATAGTATCTATGAATATGGCAAGACCGCATAACAAGAGAATCTCGGGATGCCTCCACTTGGAGACGCATCCCGAGATTCTCATTTGATGATTTCCACTCTCCAAGCCGAGGACGGAGGAGATTTTCTTAAATTCTTATTTTGACTTGATTTCTGCATCAATAACATACAGGTCACCATCTGCATCCTTTAGCACATTCTTTGGCTTCAAATCAGAAATGACGATATCCGAGTTCTCATAAGTCCAATCATCTATCTTCGAGAAGCCCAAAGATTTCATATATTGCTCTATATCTGATAAATCTGCAGATTCGGCATTTTCAATATAACGTTGAGCCAACAAGGGATATATTGTCCGTCCCTTATAACCAGCCTACCAACACATAAGCCGTCTGAGGAAACAAGTCGTTATGTATCAACAGCCTTCTAAACAACCTGTAATAGCTACCAGTGTGAATCAAGTTGTTAGTCTTATAGACAACGCCACCACTTTTGTCTACATAAGTGTCATTTTCGCTGCCCGAGGGTCCCGGCGTTCCCAAGTCAAAAACTTCATCTATAGAGTACCAGCAATTATGTTCTTCCGCATATTGCTCTACAAAGCTTTGCTCGCCATATATGCTGCCTCCATACGAATTCCCTGCGCCATGTTCCTTCTCATTGTTTGCGCAGCTTCTATAGAGGAGGTCGGCGACTTCTTCCATTCTTCCAACTTGCGGAGCATTCTCTCCGTACTTTCCTTGTGAAATTGGTTCAAATATGTCATATCCCATTATTTTTATGATTTATATTGCAAATATAAAAGCTTCTCTACCTTGCTCGCGGGCAGTGATGTGGCGACGGAAATTTGCTCGGGAGTGAATCCTGCGGAAAGCATACGTTTGGCAGTAGCTATCTTTTCGTCGTTGACTCCCTCTGCCTTTCCCTCTGCCTTTCCCTCTGCCTTTCCTTCTGCGCGTCCTTCTTGGTAGCTGTCGTGCTGCAGGGTCTTCTCCACTCTTACACTGTCCCAAAACTTATCGTATGCACGTAGCTCTTCCTCGTTGAACGCAGATACCTTCACCTCTTCCAGCGCCTTGCTGATTTCCGGGTTTCTTTGTAACTCGGAAGGAACTTCCTGAGTGTTGGCGTCTATCTCCGTGAGGAAGCGGAGCCAGAGCACCATCATGCGCTTGTCGGCAATGCTGTGGGGCGCGAACTTGGGGAGTTCGATGAACGTGAAGTGCAGTCCGTCGATTACCTTGTCGCTGTTCTTGTCGTGTACGATGCGATAGTTGTGGATGAAGCGGTCGGGCATGTCGTGCTCGAAGATGTCGTTCACGAGATTGAGGGAATACACGGGCTGCAGCTCGCTGTATTTCTCCTTCTTCATGGCCTGGGTGACGTAGAGCTTGGAGGCGTTGAAGAGCACGCGCTGCTTGAAGGAGTTGCTCCATTCCATCTGCATCTCCACACAAAACTTCCTGCCCTTGACATCCTCGCAGAGCACATCCACGATGGAGTTTTTGTGCAGGTATAGTTCGGGCACAAGTTCCGTGGGCAGATACTTGATGTGGCATATCTGCTCGTTCTCGCCAAGCGGCAACAATGCGTTGAGAAGACTTGCTAACAAGTCGGGATGCTTGCCGAAAATCTTCTTGAAGGTCAAATCTGCCTTGGGATCCAGATATTTCATATTCTTCTCTGTTTTTTGTGATGTCGCAAAGGTAATAATAAGAATTGGGACTGGCAAGAAAATTCAACTTTTTCTTACAAGTCCCAAGGCTTTTCAACTTGCATAGTCGTAAATGACAGCTACTTCATCGTTACCTCGTCACTTTCAGTTCGCTTTGAGTATGGCAGTCCATCCTCCGCCTGGGGCGAGGTGTATCTTCAACTTGTCGCCGGTCTTTACCATGAGAGAGGTGTGCTTATAGTCAGTGGCTTCTCTGTCGGCATTGATGCCGTCGGCAAAGATGTCGGCGGTGGCGTTCAAATCTTTGATGGAGCTGAGGTCGAGAGTGATGTCGCGTTCCTGCCAGTTGGTCATTGCGGCAAGATACCATGTGGTGCCTTTGCGCTTGGCAACGGCGACGTACTCGCTCAGTTCGCCGGCGAGGGGAAGGACTTCATCGAACAGGGTTGGTATCTGCACCATGAAATCAGTACACTCTTGGTTCTTCTGGTATTGTGTCGGACTGTCAGCGAGCATCTGTAGAGGAGCGTCAAAGATGGTGTACATCGCCATTTGGTGTACTCTTGTCCCTTGGCTCATGGGATGGTCGTTGTTGCCGAAGAACTGGTCTTTTGTGGCATTTGTCATGGCTCCTGGCGTATAGTCCATAGGGCCGGGCAACATGCGGAGGAAGGGGATGATGACATCATAACGTGGCTGGTCGTGTAGTGGACCTGTGACTGTGCGTGGCTCCCACTTGGAGTTTTCAAGACCTTTGACTCCTTCGAAGTTGACAATGTTGGGGTATGCTGACTGTACTCCGAAGGGACGCATGCCGTGCAAGTCGAGCAACAGGTGGTGCTTGGCAGCACAGGTGGCTATTTCGTACACGGAGTTGATGGCTTTCTGGTCATCTCGGTCGAAGAAGTCTACCTTGAAACCTTTTACTCCCATGGTGGCGTAGTGCTCCATGATTTCTTCCATCTTTGTGTGTCCACGCTGTATCAGGTTGCGCCATGATGACCACAGAATGACTCCTACGCCTTGTTCCTTGGCGTGCCTGATGATACTTGGCATGTCCATCTGGTCTGTGAAGACGAGCAGGTCTTCCGGGTCGCTCCATCCTTCGTCGATGATGATGTCTTCTATGTGGTTTTGCTTGGCGAAATCGATGAAATATTTGTATGTGTCGGTGTTGATGCCTGCCTGGAAGTCTACTCCGTAGAGATTGCGGTTGTTCCACCAGTCCCATGCCACTTTGCCTGGTTTGATCCACGAAGTGTCAGCAATGCGTGAACTCGGGTTTAGGGCGTTAGCGATGGTGTTGTCTACCAATTCTTTGTCTTCGTCGGTGACAAGTACGATGCGCCATGGTGTTTTCGTTACATTCGTAGCGATGTAGTCTGCACGCTTGGTAGGTACTATGTTGAGGCGGTTGTATCCCCCGACGGTCTCTTCGGTAGGGTAGGGCGGAAAGGCTGCTTGCAGACTGTTACCTTCGCCTTTCACAAGATACATCCCAGGATAGTTTTCCACATCGGCCTCCATGACGACAGCTTTCTTGCCTTGTGGCAGGCAGACGGCGAGGGGAGTGATGCTGAGTGAGTCTTTGTACATTTGGGAGAGGTGAGACTCGTCGTAATAGGACTCGAACGAGTAGCACCAGCGTTCGCCGCCACGGTTGTCGTTCACGTAGGGGATGAAGGCTTTGTAGTCGTCGGCAAAGATGTAGTCGGATGTCTCGCTCTTTACGGTTGCCAGTGCTTTCTTCGGAAGAAATCTGTAGGCGGCAGCATCGTCGAAGACTCGAAACTCTACATCGTAGCCTTTGCAAGAGAGTACGAAACGTTGACAAGAGCGCTTGCCTTGCTGTAGGGCGTTGCTCTTTCCTGTACTTTTCTGGATGTCATTTCCTAATGTTTGTTTGTCTGTCGCCACACTGATGGGCGATGGCATCAATACCGTCGTGTTTCCCTTGGTGATGCTCCAGGTGAGTTGCTTGTCGGTAGAGACACTTACTTTCAAGGCATTGTTGGGAGAGGTGACCGTGTATATCTTCGCTGTAGCTTGTATGCTGCAGAGTAAAGACAAAAGGATATAGGTGAATGTTCTCATAGTTTTCTCTTTTTATTTGTAGATAGAATAGTGACCTCCGTCACTCTTGCAGTATTTCTTCAGCAGACTTTGTATGTATTCCGCATTCCCCCTTACCTGTTCTTCGTTGCCGTCATATCCGTTGATAAGCACCGTGATACGACAGGTGTTGAGGCTTATCTTGGTACGTTCGTTGTCGCTGGTGGGGGTCCCTACGCCGCCATCGGCATCCCTATACACGGGCAGCCCCTCTATGTTTATCATCCCCCTGCCTATTCCTTCGTATGGTTCTCCTGCTTTACCAACACCCAAGGTCAGTGTGTCACCCACAAACTTGTCTGCGTCAAAACCGCCGATGCTGTATCCGTAGGCAATGCTTGCAAGATTTATGAGGTCTACCAAGGTGTCTATTTGGTAGAGTTCTTTGCCTTGGAGCATTCTACGGATGAGTGCTTCTGATGCCGGGCGGTAACGGGATGGGTCTTTGCCGCATGCACGGTATACTTTCCTTGTCGCTGCGATGCCGCTCATCTGTTTCAGGCTCTCTGTAGAAAGTGTCTGCTTGTATTTCTCGCCAAGGGCATTAATCTCTTCCCACAACTCTTCGCAATAAGGACTGTTCTCTACTGTTGCCTCCACGCATGCTCCAACAAATGTGGGACAAACGCTTTCTATTTCTGGTGTTACTATAACTTTCATGATCTCTTCCTTTTGAATCATTGATGCTAACTTGTCGCAAAGTTAATACTTTTTGGGAAAACTGCAATAACTTTTTTCAACTTTCAGATGTTTGGTAGCAAAAGAAGCTTCTATACCCTATGCTTCGTTGCAAAGTTGCCACCCGTAACTGGCATACTTAGCTATCGTAACTGCCATAGTTACGGTGCGTAAATGGCTTAGTTAGCATGCGTAAGTGCCATAGTTATGATTCTGAATAGCCTTGTTTGGAAAGTTCCGTTCTGGTGACGGGTGACGGGGTGACACCCATTTTTCAAAATATTTCCTCACGCGGGC
>CAVCDC010000024.1:0-31983 GCA_963600865.1 Firmicutes bacterium CAG:103 | reverse complement strand
TTAGGCGGGCTATCTTTTCCTCTGGAGTTTGTTTCTTCATAACTTGATAGTGTTTCATATTCTATGCAAAGTTACTAAAAATCAGCGAGTTATACAACTTTTTATGGTTAAATGAACGCAACTAAAGTGTTAAATATCAACAACTTAATTACCATCAAAAATAGATGATTTCAAGGAAGATTTTTGAGAACTTAACTTTACACCCTAATTATTAACCCATAAAATAGTAAGATATGAGAAAAGAACTAAGTGAGTGGCTCTCCAAGATTGTAAGACAACGGAGAACGAAGCGCAGGTTGCGCAAGACAAGAGAGACGATAGAAGAGGTGAACCATCGTCTGCAGATAAGAGAGTGGGATGACAACCTGTACATCGCCCTCGATAACCAGCCCCTTCTTGCCTACGAAGACATCAGTGCAAACACCAGTATATCGGGAGTCACCATCTGCGACATGCTGAGCGCCGCAAGAAACAACATGGCGAACTACTTACTCGAAAAGCGTTGACCCCATGGAAGAGATAGAGTTCAAATCCGGGATGATCATCTACATCCTTGTGAACCAAGAGCAGGTGAGGAGCATCATCGACACATGGGTGGACTGCAACTACCGTTGCGACCTGTTTGTCCATCGCAGTAGTCACAACCCCGGCAAGTTTGTGGTCGAGACCACGGAGCCCGTATGGGCGAGCCGCATCGTCAAATGGCACGGCTGTGAGAAGGTGACCTACAAAGAGCCTAAGAAGGACAAGAAGAAAGAGTAGAAGTAATGATATATCGTTTACAACATAATCTCAGAGTAATATGGCAGGACAGATTAGCAACTACAGGCGTTTTTACGCCGTCTTCCAGAAGTATTCCCACCCCAACGGCATCGAAGAAGACAAGGCGGCGGTCGTATCGTCGTTCACGCAGGGCAGGACAACACATCTTAGTGAGATGAAGCAGACAGAGTACGCTGCCATGTGCAAAACCTTGGAGGGACAGTTAGATTACACCGACCAGCGCAAGAAACAGCGCAGCATCTGTCTCCACCTCATACAAGGTCTCGGAATAGACACCCACGACTGGTCGCGCATCAATGACTTCTGCCGCAACCCACGCATAGCGGGCAAGCCCTTTGCCGACATCACCCTCGACGAACTGAAAGCCCTTGCCAACAAGCTACGCGCCATAGAGAGGAGCGGGGGGCTGAAGCCTAAGAGTGAAGAGGGAAGAGGGAAGAGTGAAGAATCCAAATGCTCTTCTTCTGATATAAAACAACACCAACAAATAGTATTAATGAATTATGGAAACAACATCAAACCAAACTAACATCGACGTGAGCCAGCTCACGGAAGAACAGAAAGACGAACTGCTGAGACAGCTCAACGCAGAGCGCAAAGACGAGCGCACGATGAAGCGCGAGGCCTACGAAGGCTTGCGAGCCGACTTCATGGGCAAGGTAAAGGAAAACCTCTTGAACCAAGTAGGCGAGGTGAAGAGCTTCCGTCAGTGGCTGGAGAGCGAGAGCGAGGCGTTCGTGAAGATCATGCGCGAGTACGGACAGGTAAAGAGCGACGTACAGAAGAGCTACAGCATCACAGAGGGCGACTTCCGTCTCGACATCAAGAGCAACGACGTGAAGAAGTTTGACGAGCGTGCCGACCTTGCCGCCGAGCGCCTTGTCACCTTCCTGAAGACGTACATGGAGAAGAGCGCCCAGGGCATGGACGACCCGATGTACCAGTTGGCTATGACACTCTTGGAGCGCAACCAGCGCGGCGACCTCGACTACAAGAGCATCTCGAAACTGTACGAGTTGGAAAGCCGCTTCAACGACCCCGAATATTCCGAGATCATGACCCTCTTCAAGGAGTCGAACATCGTGCAGGCCACTGCCGTGAACTACTACTTCTGGCAGCGTGGCAAGGACACCGGGGTATGGGTGAGGATAGAGCCCAGCTTCTGCAGACTGTAAGAGATAGTTAATTGTTATAATAGTTTATTTGTTTTAGTTAGTTGCTGGGAGCGCTGCTCCCTAAAAAGAAGAAGATGAAGAAACGCCGAGGTGTGAGCTATCGCAAGCGTGTGGCCGAGATCAACGCCATCTACGACCGTGAGGCCAAGTACGGCCTTACCAACCGCGAGATATGGCGGCGATACATTTACCCGAAGTACGGACTGAGTGAGCGACAGTTTTACAACGTGCTGAAGGCGAGTGCCGACCCCACCCGTGCGATACCGGAAGACCTTGAGCTGTTTCTTCACTTCGAAACCGAATGAGAGCCATGGCTACAAATGCGAATATAGACACAGTGGTGAGACGGATACTGAGCGACATCCGTGTGGAGCTAAGCGATGAGTTTGACAGGAACTTCGAGCGGCAAGGGTTCTTCACCCAGGCATGGGCGAAAAGGAAGAGTCCCCTACGCCCTGGCGGTCCCACGCTGATAGACAGCGGACAGCTAAGACGCAGCATACAGAGCCGCAGCGACAGCACGAGCATCACGTTCTACAGCTCCCTACCCTATGCCTCCATCCACAACGACGGAGGCGAGATCAAGGTTACCGCCCGCATGAAGCGCTACTTCTGGCACAAGTACTACGAGGCAAGCGGCAAGTTCGGCCACAGGAAGGACGGCAGCCTTCGCAAGACGAAGCGCAACGCCCAGTTGGGCACCGAGGCAGAGTTTTGGAAGTCCATGGCACTGATGAAGGTAGGAAAGACCATCAAGATACCACGGCGGCAGTTCTTAGGCATGGCACCGGAGGTAGAGACAGAGGTGACGAAGATCATCGAAGACAACCTAAGCGAGTACTTTGAAAATTATAAATTATAAATGATAAATAATAAATGGACGCAAGATTAGAGATGTTCGAAGTCATCAAGGAACTGGTGGAAGAACAGATACCCGAGATAAAACACTTCGACATGTGGAACGAGAACGTGGTGTATGCGGAGCAAGACGAAGCCTATCCCCTGCCCGCCCTGTTCTTGGAGTTTGGCAAGATAGAGTGGAACCCCGTGAAGAACGGAACGTTCCATGGGCAGCAGTTGGATGTCATGAGTGTGGGTTTCGGTCCTGTCCGTTTCCACCTTGTCACGGAATGGGGAGAAGGTAGTTATCATCAAGGCTTTACCCTGTTGGGGAAGTTACTCCAAGCGATGATAGAGAATGATGCTCATGACGTGAGCTGGAAACTCGGCTATCCTAACGCCAGCTATACCAACCACAGCCACATGGAGCTGTTGGAGAACATCGAGGAGGTAAAGGCTAAATACGTACGCAGTTATTGATACAGACATACAATTCTCTTTTTTATTTACGTGTGATATATTTTTATATTTTTTAGTCAAGAAGGGGCAGCCGTCGTGATGACGGTTGCCCCTTCGCTTGTATAGTCGTGGTATGATTGGACTTACTCCATGCTACCTCCGTCGGATGATGTGCCGCCACTGGTGGAAGTGCCGCCACTGGTAGACGTATCTCCGCTTGTGGTGTCGGTGGATGGCTGGTCGGTCTTGTCGGTGGTGTCTGTGGTGTCGCTCTTGTTGGTGCTCTCCGTGCTCTGTGCCTTGGCGCGTCGCTTAGCGTCCGCCTGTTCGTCACGGCTTGCCACGAAGTTGAATGTCGCATCGCTCTTGAGGTTCTTGAACTTCTTGCCGGGAGTCCATATCACGTTCACCTTCTCGACATATATGTCGGGGTTGTATGCCTTGGCGGTATCAGCGCCATTGCCTTGCAGAGAGAGGCTGAAATTTCCGAGCTTGCCAAACTCCACCTTCTTGCCGGCGAGGAGCATCTCCCTGAGACACTTCACTGCCTTGCCGAGAATCGCCTGCACGTCCTCTGCGTCGTATACGCTGTTATGCTCGCTGATATGCTCGCTTAGGTCGTCGAGTGTCATCTTCTCAGTGTATTGTGCCACACTGTAGGCTTTCTTGGGTTCATCCTGCTTGGCAGGGTTGCCCATCATCACAATGCTGTAATTGATCATTTTCTTTTTAGTTTGAGTGTTATTATAATGGCGTTCGTACGCCGTTGGTATGTCGTTTTGGTCACTAATAGGGACGGAGGTCGGCCGCTAATAGGGACGGAGGCTGGTCGCTAATAGGAACGAGGGTCGGTCGCTAATAGGGACTGATTTTCGTCTCCGTTGCAATTTTCTTGCCCATATCCTTGTGGGGTTGAAATGTTTGTTGTATCTTTGCAGCGCAAGACCCCCGAAAGGGCGCGATAACTTCAAGCTCGTGGGGCGTTAAGGCTGTGGCGTTTAGTTACAGCCTTAATTTTTCTATTTCAGCCTTGATACTGTTTCTATCCTTGTGCTCGTCTGTTATCCGCACGGCCTTATCGTGGTAGATAATATAGCACTCTTTGATAATGCCTTTTTTGAAGTCTTCGCTACGCCAGTAGAGATATTTTGCTATTCCAGAAACAGGCAGTGCCCTTTCACTCATGTTTGCATCGAGGTCTATGACCACAACCTCGCAACCTTGAGCTATAGCTTTTTTAAATCCTGATTGTATGCCTTTTGGTGATAGTATTCCTTTTCTATCTCCCAACATATCATTAATGAGATATTCCGGATTCTTGACCCCTTCCATGAAGACGTGTCTTCGAATTTGTGCGGTCATATCAGGAAACGAACTAAGCATGGCTCTTGCGGCTCGCGTATTTTCCTCTACTTCTGTGCCGTCGGCGTGCTTGCTAATCCTTAACCTCTCGCCGTATATCTTGTCGGTGTCGTAAGCTCCGATATTTACGCAAGCCCTCACGCACTTGCATGCGGCACATACCTCGTTGTCGGGTGCCGATAATGTCAGCCCTCCCTTTGTCACGTCGCAGTCGTTGCACCTGCGTATGGTGTAGGGGTTGTAGTCGGGCATCGCCTTGCCTTGCTTTCCACTGTTGAATCGGAAGATGTTGTAACGTTCGCCGTCGAGGGCTTCCGCTCCACGATCCATCGCCTCCTGGTGGGGCGTGGCGGGGTATTTCTGCTTGCGCACTTGCGCCACGGTGCAGCGACAGTTCCAGCCGTTGGGTGGGTAGTAGGTTTCCCAGAATGGGTCGCTCATGGGCAAGGTGACGCCTTCGAGGGCAGCATGCTCCGGACGCACCTTGTCGTCGTGAGCCGTGCGGTATTGCAGATAGTAGCGGTCGCCATCCTCAGCAAACTGCTCCCACTTCGCCGCCATCTGTGCCGACTGGTGCACGAAGTTATACTCCGCGTGGAGGTAGTTGGCGTTGTAGGTTTCGTTGATCTTCTGGACATCGTTCAAAAACTTTTCGAACGGCTTTCTATCTCCATTCTCATCCAGTAGCGAGGGGAACGCCTCGTTGAGCTCATGAAAGGTCTTGATGCCCGAGAAGATGTAGTCGGAGCGAGTGAGTCGCTCCCTCATCTTGTCGCTCATCTTCACCTTCTGGAATGTGGAGTCGAGCACGGCGGCATGCTCCTGTATGAAGTTTTGCGCCTCGTCGGAGGCAAGGATACTGATGTCGAGTTGTGCGCCCTTCTGTCGGAACAGTCCCTTCATCATCTTGTCGAACTTGGAAGAGAGTTTCGACTTAATTTCTTCCCATTCCTTTTCAGGTGAAGAGTCTTTTGAGAGTGAAGAGTTAAGAGAGAAGAGTGAAGAATCCTCTTGCAGTATCTCCTTATATCGTTGGTGCAGCCCCTTGTAGTCTTCGGGGCTTAGTCGAAAAAAGCGTTGGCCTGTTGCTTGTTGTCTTCTTCCTTCTTAGGTTCTTCTCCCTCTTTTCTCTCTTTACTATTGGATTCTTCACTCTTCCCTCTTAACTCTTCACTCCCAAAGGTGAAGCCTGTGCTGAGCCTTTCTCCCACGGGCATGTTATACTTATCTGCGAAGTATTTGGGGTCTACCTCATAGCGGTCTGCCACCATCTTCTCGTACTCCATCTGCTGCTCCGGGGTATAGTCTATGGACTCATCCCATGCGAAGTGGTAGCCCTGGAGAGGGAAGCCATGCTGAATCATGCGAGGTATGAGTTGGTTGTTGACGGTATTGGCAAGCAACTTGGCGTCGCTCTCCACAAGGTTCTCAAACACCTTCAGGTGAGTCTGGCTCTGCGAGAGGGAAGAGCCGTCCTCTATGGTCATGGTCTGCCCTATGATGAGTTTGGATAGCTCCGAGTTGGCACGGTTCACGCGCTGGTTGTAGACATTATAGGCATCCGTCTGCGAGTTGGCTATCATCTGGATGGTGGTACCTTCAGGCAGAACGGCATAGGATGCGAGCCCCATGCGCTCCATCATCTGCGAGATGCGCTCCACGTCCTTCTTGTCGCGGCTGTTGGTGGTGGCGACACGCAGCGGCATGCCGAATATCTCGGAGAAGACATCCCATGCAGCGAGTACGTTCTTCTTAGGAATGGTATGGAGCGAAGCCTTCAGTAGCAGTCCGAGGTCGTCAGGCTTTCCCACCTCGATGAGGTTGCGCGCCCATTCCGGCTCATGGTAGTCTATGCCTGTAGTCCAGTCTTGTCCGAGGTCGGTTACCACACGGTGGTGTTCCGGTATGACATAGCGTCGGTCTATGAGCGTCACGCCATCGTAGGCAAGGCAACCGTCCCCGTCGGTGGTGAGCGGGCCCAACTCTATGAGCGAGTGACCCCAGTAGGGCGTGGAGAGCACAATGCGGCAGAGGTCTTCAAACCATTCCTGCTCGAAGAAGTGCCGCAGGTCATCCTGTGGTGTGCTCTTCTTATTCTCTATGTTGAACGAGCGCGCCATGACAAACCCACGGCGCTGCTCTATGCACCCCGTGAGGTGGGCATCGGTGTCGGTATCACGGTAGATGTCATAGAGCATCTGACGGTTGGAATGCTCCACATTGATAGCCCACTGCCATGCCTTGCGCCACTTCTTGATGTCGGAGCGGGTGAGCGCCTCGGTGGTGCGCTGCAGTTGGGCAAGCAGTTGCTTCACCTGTCGCTGGTTCTTGCCGGCCAACTGTATATTACCAAACTTGGTGTGCAACACTTGCGGCTGACCGGTAAGCTCGCGCCAAGCGTTGTCTAATCTATTGAGAGCAAGGTTTATGTTCATGATTTATAATTTATAATTTACGATTTACAATTTCAGGCTCTTACCATGAATTGTTGTCCTGACCCTTACCATAGGCAAGGATGCCCCCTTGTGCTATGTCACTGTCGTCGTCGGAGGCGAGCGGCAGGTCGGGCACTATCTTGCCAGCCTGCACCCCCTCAAGCCACTTCACGGCACGCTGGTAGCGTTCCTCTCTCACCTCACTGCCCATGCGCTGGGGCAGTGAAGCCGCCATGTGGTAGAGGGCTATGTCGGCAGCCAGCATGACCAACTGCCTGTTGCGCTCACTCCCCACCAGGGTAAAAATTTTGTCGCAGTCGTAGCGAGGTCGGAGGTAACCCTTCATCTCCTCTATGGCTTCGAGCACCGCCGACTCCTTGTTGTCGTAGTCGGCCTGCGTGATGGCCTTCATGGTCTGTTCGGTAGCCACCACCTTAAAGTCTTCATCGGTTATAAACATAAGATGGAAATATTGAAAGATGGAAATATTGAAATATGAAAAGATGGATATTACCAGACGTTACGGGGTGCGTGTCTCTCGCCTATGACAGGCTGGAAGGCTTCGAGCCGTCCCTGTTTCTGTAGGATATAGATGGCACCCTCGTCGGCATCGGGCGCATCGTCGTGCGCACGGCTGCCATGCTCAAGGCTTAGCGTCTGGTCGATACCCACCTGCATGTCCTGACTCTCCTTGAGGTCTTCGTTGTAGTATACCAGTCCGCGTTCCCATAGCGGGGCCACCGACTCTATGCGCTGCAGTTTGTCGGGCTTCTTGCGATGATCCATGGCGATGGGCAGTTGATAACCCCTTATCTCTCCCTCTTTCTGGAACTCATCGAGGGCAGTGTCCTGCATGAGGTTTGCCTCCATGTAGAACTGGATGCTTGCGCCCTGCTGTTGCGCTCGCTCATAGAGGTCGTAGAGCCAGCGCACCATCTCACCAGTGGTGGTCTGCCTGACGAAGCAGTCCACGAGGTGCAGTTCGTTGCCCAACTTGCCCCACAGCCGGCACGCCTTGTAGTCGTTGGCGGTGGTAGACTTCCACGAAGGGTCAGTGTAGCAGATAAGCGACTCATACTTCGACAGCTTTGGCATTTTGCGATAGTGTATCCAGTCATGTCGGAAGATGGTGCCGTCCTTGATGGGGTTGTGCATCATCTCCTTCTCCCAGTCGCGATAGCCCACGAAGCCCCGATACTCATCCACCTCCTGTCTTGTCCACTTCTCTCTCCACACGGGGTCGCCGTTCTTGTCTACGGCACACACCTTGGAGAGATAGACCCCGGGGGTGTTGGCGATGTTGTAGAGCACGGAAGTCTTGGAGATGAGGTTGCCCACCATGATGAAGCGTCCACGTCCCACGTCGAGGGAACCGAAGAGAGCCGACTTCACCCATGAAGTAAGGTCGCGCACACGTTTCTCGTTCTTGCACAGCTCATCGTCGTCGAGGTCGTCTATGACGATATAGTCGGGACGTGCCTCACGGTCGCGCAGACCACGTGGAGACTGTCCACGGCCACAGGCCAGGAACTTCACGCCACACTGCGCCTTGAACTCACCTCCAGTCCAGTCGCCCGTGGTGGGCTTCTGGTCACCGAAGTCACGTTTGATGCGGTCGTTGAACTGTAGTTCCGCCTGTATGTCTCCCAGCAGACGTATCGCCGAGTCCTCACTCTTGCCCACGATGACCATGAAGTTGATGAGCCTTTGGGGCTGGAACATGAGCCACAGGGGCAGGAACACGTCCATGTGGGTGCTCTTGGCGTGGCCACGTGGCCACATGAAGACCGCCTTCAGGTTTGCCGTCTCCCTCACCTTGCGCGCCGCCTGGTTGTGGAAGGGCGCATTGTGTATGGTGCGTATCACCTTGCCGGTGGTCTTGTCGCGAAGCTGGAGGAAGTGAGGGAAGTAGTACTCACAGAAGGCTGCATAGTTGTGTTGCAGCCGGGCTATGCGCTTCTCCTTCTCCACCTTGGTCTCCCGCTTGAGCACAGAGGTGTCTGTGATGGAGTTGATCTCCTTGCCTAATTCCTTCCACTTGGCGTAAATCTGCTTGAACTCTGTCTGGGTAGCCATAAGCCTTCTCTCCTTTCTATAAGTCGCACGAGAAGCCGCTCGTCATCTTGTCGGAGATGAAGAGGTCTTGATAGTAGTGAAAGGTCTTCAAGAGTTCGGGAGTGATGCGGTCGTCGGTCTGTGCCCGGAACTGCAGCCACTTGTCGAAAGCCATGAACACCTCGATGGCATCCACCACGTTCGCCTTCTTGTCGAGTTTCTCGATGACGGACGACATCTTTGCCAGTTTGTCTCCCAAGCCCGCCATCACCTCAGGGTCGTCGCTCTCGTTCACCTGCGAGATGAGTTTGTCGATGGTAAGGAGCAGTTTGTTCACCAGTTCTGGGCGCGTGACACTTGTTGCCGCCCGCTGCTCCTTCCATCCGCTGTCGTTGACCCATCGGGAGAGGGTTTGGCGCGACACCTCTATCTGGTCGGCTATCTCCTGTTGCTCCTTGCCCGCCATGTATAGTGTCCGGGCGAGGTTCTTCTTGCGTTCTAATTCTGCTTTTGTCATAGTGCTAAGTGTTAAAATCACTGCAAAGTTGGGGATAATATATAAGGTGACAAAATAAGTGTGCAACGGTTGCACGGAAGAGTGCAGTGCGTGCGCAGTAATTTGGAGACGTGGGAAAAAGTCCTTAATATTGCAGTCGAATTTCAAAACAAACGATATGAGCAAACGAGTAAGAATCAGCAACGAGAGCGTCAACTGCTACGGCACGCGCATCCTCACCTCCGGCATGGATCTCACGCAATACCAGCGCAACCCAGTGTTGTTGTACATGCACGAGCGTGGCACGGTGGTGGGCATGGTAAAGGACGTGAAGGTGGAAGGCACCGACGTGACGGGCGAGTTGGTCTTCGACGAAGCCACCGACCTGAGCAAGCAGCTCAAGAAGCAGTGGGAGTTTGGCAGTCTGAAGATGGTGAGCGCCAATATCCAGATCATGGAGACCTCCGACGACAAGACGCAGTTGGCAGAGGGGCAGACACGCCCCACCATCACCCGATCGAAACTCTTCGAGGTGAGCGTGGTGGACATAGGCGGCAACGACGATGCCCTCGTGCTGAGCAGTGAAGACGGAAAGAAGATATCTTTGGTCGGGCAGGAAGCGGACAACCCATTCTTGCCATTATTAAACAGCTTTACAAATAACAAACCACAAACAAAAGAAAAGCAAATGGAACTGAAAACATTAGCCCTGCAGTTGGGTCTCGCAGAGACCAGCACCGAGAGCGAGGTGAACGCCAAGGTAGCCTCCCTCATGCTTGCCGCCCAGGAGGTGGCAGCGCTCAAGAAGGCAGTCATCGGCCAGGCGGTAGACACCGCCATCAGTGAGAAACGCATCCAGGCCACCGCCCGCGAGCAATTCGTGGAGTTGGGCAAGAAGGTAGGTCTCGACGAACTGAAGAAGGTATTTGCGGTCATGCAGCCCCAGATGTCCCTCGCCTCCACCCTCAACTATAAGAGTGCGGACGTGCTACAGTCGGAGGACGACTTCTCCAAGTATGAGAGACTGAGTGCCGTACCCGCCAACAAGATGGAAGACCTCCACGACAACCATCCAGAGGAGTTTGAACGCCTGTACAAGGCAGAGTACGGACTCGACATCTAAAAGGTAAAAAGGTAAAAGAGTAAAAAGGTAAAAGAGTAAAAAGGTAAAAACAAGAAGATTATGAATAAGTCAACTCTTATCAAGGCAATTTCGGCATTGCTCTTCAATGCCATCATGGGCGCAGTACTGTTTGCGCTCGTAGGTCTGACTCCCCTCCACGGATGCCTGGGAGCCGTAGGTCTCACCCTCATGTTGGGTTGTTTCATGCCCAAGAACGCAGCCTGTGCCGGTGTCCTCACCGAGGTATGGACAGGCGAGCTCATCAAGGCGCTGAGAGGTTATCTCGACGCATCGTGGCTGAACGGAGTGCCCGACCAGTCGAGCATCGTGAACAACGACGTGATACACATGGTGGACGTAGGAGCCGACCCCGCCGTACTCATCAATAACACCACCTACCCCATCGACATACAGGAGTTGGAGGATGGCGACAAGACCTTCTCCCTCGACAAGTTCCAGACCAAGGTGGTGCCCGTGACAGACGACGAACTGTACGCCCTCTCCTACGACAAGATGGCGCGCGTGAAGGAGAGTTGTGCCAATGTCATCAACGACGCCAAGTACTACAAGGCAGCCCACGCGCTCTGCCCCACGAAGAACACCGACACCACACCCGTGCTGAAGACCACAGGTGCGAAGGATGCCTCTACCGGCCGTCTGAAGCTCACCATGGCAGACGTGGTGGCACTGAAGAGAGCCCTCGACAAGATGGGTGTACCCAGCATAGGCCGTCGCCTCGTATTGTGTCCCGACCACGTGAACGACCTCTTGGAGACCGAACAGACCTTCAAGGAGATGTACAACATCAACCGTGCCGACGGCACCGTGGGCAAGCTCTACGGTTTTGAGATCTACGAGTCCAACTACAACCCCACCTACAGTACATCGGGCGTAAAGAACGCCGTGGGGGCCACCGCCAAGACGGGAGAGTTCCAGGCATCGTTCGCCTTCTACGTGCCCCGCGTGTTCAAGGCTACAGGCAGCACCAAGATGTACTACTCCGAGGCAAGCACTGACCCACAGAACCAGCGCAACCTCATCTCTTACCGCCACTACTTCATCTGTCTCCCCAAGAAGGAAGACGCAGGTGGTGCCATCATGAGTGCGTACTCAGCATCGTGAGAAAGGGTAAAAAGGTAAAAAGGTAAAAAGCCTTTTCAGGATAACAAGTAAAGGACAAACAGGCAATGGACACTATTATG
Organism: Firmicutes bacterium CAG:103; assembly: GCA_963600865.1. Classification (GTDB taxonomy): domain Bacteria; phylum Bacteroidota; class Bacteroidia; order Bacteroidales; family Bacteroidaceae; genus Prevotella. The sequence continues at coordinate 20,053 of CAVCDC010000024.1, read as the reverse complement.
CAGTTCCTTACATGGGCCATCCCCAGCGGCGGCATAGGTGCAGCCATTGCCTGGGTGGCCAATCGCAAGGTAAGACAGGCCGAGAACGCCAAGAAGGTACACGACACCTACAAGGAGATGTACGAGGACGTTTCCCAGCTATTGGATAAAAACAAGAAGAAGTATGACGAGATTACAGAAGCACTTGACAAACTCACCAACGAGAACGACAAGACCCGCAGGGCCCTCAACCGCCTGCGCCGTGCCATCGAGGCTATACAGGTATGCCCTCATCGCGCTACTTGTCCTATCAGCAGTGAGCTGTCGCTCGACGAAGACAACGACACAGAACCGCAAGACGGAGCAGACCGCAAGCGCAACAAGCCAAGACAGCAGCGCAAGGCGCGACACGGCGAGGACGCTACAGACGGAGACGCTCCGACAGACGGCGAGTGAGAAATGGGAGCAGACGTGGCTCATGCTACCCCTCCCCACCGGTGGCTACTACATGCAGGCCACGGGCACACGTCAACGGAGAGACTCTTCTGACGACCGTCATACCACAGAGCAGACGGCAGCCACCGTCGCTACGAACGCCGTTAGAACGACATCCGGACAGCGTACGAAGGAGACCGTGGAAGAGAAGGAGACCAAGCCTCCGGAGAGCCGCGCCCTCACCATCGTAGCCCTCATCGCCATGTGCGTGGTAGCAGCGGTAGGCATCATGTATATACTCATCAGAAAACACCAAAAATAACAAGATATATGGAAAAGATTTTGGACGGTACCGACCTCATCCTCTCAGTGGGAGGCGGTGCACTTGCCTTCTCTACAGGCTGTAAGATAACGACCAGCACAGAGACTGGCGAACGTGTGACCAAGGAAGCCACCACCGGCAAGTGGAAACAGAAGTACGTGAAGAGCTACTCGGAGAGCATCAGCGCCGATGGTCTCACCTGTCTCGACCCAGACAGTAGCGCTCCTACCTACGACCAGTTGAAGGAGATGCAGTTGGCTGGCACACCAGTGGACGTGACCTACAACGTGCGTGCCACGGGCACCCGCACTGGCAAGACCACGGGCGGCTACAAGGGCAAGTTCCTCATCACCTCTCTCGACCTCGACGGCCAGGCTGGCGATGATGCAAAGTACAGCGTACAGCTCGACAACTACGGAGCCGTGGAGAAGGTGGACAACGGACTGCAGGACGCAGAGTAAACGAACCAAGTAATCGACAGACTATTTTATGGATAAGACTACGATATGCTTGTGCGGAAGGGAACTGCCCTTCCGCGTCACCATGGGAGCCATGTTGCGCTTCCACAGATTGACGGGCGTTGAAGCCATGAAGATGGATAGCAGCAGCACCGAGCAACTGTTGGCGTGGATCTACTGTTGCGTGCAGAGTGCCTGCAAGGCAGAGGGTGTGGAGTTTACCACAGACTTCGAGACCTTCTGCGACCAGCTCACTCCTCAGGACGTGGAGCAGTGGAACGCTCTGATGGCAGAACAGAACGCAAAAAAAAAGTAAACGATGATAATGACGGCTCTGAGCCTCTTGGCATAGAGCGCCTGTTGGGCATAGCCATGGGGTGCATGGGCATGAGTATGGACGACTTCTGCCGGTGCACCCCTTCTGAGTATAACGCCATCTACAGGGAGTGGCACGATCATGGTGAGAGGCAGGTACAGACACAGTGGGAGATGGTGCGCATGGAGTGCCTGTGCACACTGCAGCCCTACAGCCGCAAGCGACTCACCGCAAGGGACGTGATGACGTTCCCATGGGAAGAAGAGGGGAAGAGTGAAGAGGGAAGAACGAAGAGTGAAGAGTGAAGAGTGAAGAATCCAACGGCCAAAAGCAAATGAGCCGCGAGGAATTCTTAGAGAGGTACAGGAAGGCGGTGAGACGGGCGGGGCTAAAATAAGCCGCCGCCATAGTACCAGGGGAGGCCTCCGTCCGTGCCGTCGCCCGCCTGGCAGACGGCCATGGAGAACGAGACGGCGAGTACCGCCACGGCTATCCAAAACAGGGTGTAGTCGATGAAAAAGGTGGCGAGCACGGCCACGGCCGACCATAGGCAGATCTGCCCCCATGGCATGCGAAATCTCTTCTTGGTGGTTTTGTTTTCCTTACTCATAACGATGTTCCTTGGTTACACGCCGCAAATATACGAAATAAATTTGAATTATCAAAACATCTTAATATAAAAGTATGGCAACAGAAGTTACTTTCAAGCTAAACCTGAAGGTTGACGGCAAGGACGTGGTTAAAAATATAACCATGGACGTGGAGGAACTGCAGAGGGTCATCGGTGACGCGAGGAGTGCATCAGAGAAGTTCACGGCCTCGCTCATCAAGTGGAACCAGCTCTCGGAGATGATAGGCAACTTTTCGAGCAACATGTCGCAGTTGTCCAATACTCTCAACAACGTAACCGCCGAGAGTCGCAGTTTTGGTGCAGCGATGGCAAGCGCCAACACCATGGCAGGGAAGAGTGGCGAAGACTTCGCTGCCCTCAAAGACCAAGTGGCAGAGCTATCCAAGACCATACCTGTTGCCCGTGACGAACTTGCCAACGGACTCTATCAGGTTATCTCCAACGGCGTACCGGAGGATAACTGGATAGAGTACCTCGAAAAGAGTGCCAAGGCAAGCGTGGGAGGTATCGCCGACCTGGGCGAGACAGTGAAGGTGACATCTACAGTTATCAAGAACTACGGACTGTCATGGAGCAGCGCTGGAGAGATACAAGACAAGATACAGCTCACAGCCAAGAACGGTGTGACCAGCTTTGAGCAAATGGCACAGGCACTGCCCCGTGTTACCGCCAACGCTGCCACTCTCGGTGTAAGCATAGATGAACTGATGGCGACCTTTGCTACACTGACGGGCGTGAGCGGAAACACTGCTGAGGTGAGTACGCAGCTTGCCGCCATCTTTACAGCCCTCATCAAGCCGTCGAGCGAGGCGGCACAGATGGCGCAACAGATGGGCATACAGTTTGACGCAGCGGCCATCAAGGCGGCTGGAGGTATGGAACAATTCCTGCAGCAACTCGACCAGAGTGTGAAGCAATACTCCAAGTCGAGCGGTATATTGGAACAAGAGGTCTATGGCAAACTGTTTGGTAGCGCTGAGAGTCTGAGAGCCATCACGCCTCTTGTTGGCAATCTCTCGGAGAAGTTTAGTGAGAATGTAGAGGCCATGAAGGGCAGTGCTGGCACGATAGAGGGTGCCTTCGATACCATGGCAAGCACGGGAGCCGCCAAACTACAGATGCTCAACAATAAGTTGGGCGAGGTGACCGATACTCTGCAGTCGCTTGTCGGTAACGCCTTGCCTTACCTCAACTTTGCGTCACAGACGGCGGTAACCTTGGCAAGCGTCGCACAGCTTGGCACTGCAGTGAAGGCTATGGCCGGGACATTCAGTCTTGCCAGCATAGCGGGCAACCTGTGGAACGCCACAACCGTACGCATGAGCGCCCTCACCACTGCCTGCAGCGCATCGATGCGAGGTGCGGCAGTGAGCGCCACCACACTGAAGCTCGCCATACAGGGACTCATGATAGCGACAGGCGTGGGTATAGCCGTGGCGGCACTGACCACAGCCATTGGCTACTTTACCTCATCGAGCGACGATGCGGCAGAGAGCGCCGACCAACTGACAGAGACTGAGCAGCGCCTGAAGCAAGCGCATGAGCAGCAGGCGCAACAGATAGCCTCTGTAACGAGCGAGATGACGCTGAACATAGCCAAGCTAAAAGACTTCAAGGGTAGCAAGGAAGAGGAGAAGACCCTTGTGCAGCAGATGAACGCCAAGTATGGTGACGCATTGGGCTACTACTCCACGGTATCACAATGGTATACGGCGCTGGTCACCAACTCAAAGGCATACTGCAACCAGATGATCAACGAGATACGTCTGCGAGACCTTGCCAACAAGGCTGCCAAACTACAACAACAGCAAAGGAGCATCCGCTACAACGAAGACGGAACCCTGAAGAAGTATAGCGCGACAAACAAAAAAGAACCAAGGGCGGTAGGGCAGGTGGATACTGGAGACGGCATAATCCTCCCCATCAAGGAGGAGGTGGAGATAAAAGGTACCAGCGAGTTAGACGAAGCCAACAGACAACTCACCACCCTCTACCGACAAGAACAGAATGTAAGGAAGGAGATGGAGGCAATCATCTCCGAGAATAACAAGATAACGTTCAAGAAAACCGACGGATATAGCGCAACCAATAATACTCCCGCTATCACTCCCCCGAAGACTACTACACCCAAGACCACCACCCCGAAGTCTACCACATCATCCTCTTCCGACCCCGTGGAGGGAAGTATAGCATGGTATGAGCAGGCGATAGACAAGAAGAAGCAGGAACTGAACAACACCGCCGACGAAGCCACCGCCAAGATACTGAACACACAGATAGGCGGACTGGAGCAGCGCCTGAACATGCTGAAGATACGTCTCGGTGTGGAGAGTGTGCCGCCAGTGGAGGTGGACAAGGAAGCAGAGAGCGTGATAGACCGCATCAACGCCAAGATAGAGGGACTGAAGGTGAATCCTATCAAGATAGACGTAAAAGGTGCCAAGGAGTTGGAGAACCTCGAACGCCTGAAAGATATACAGAACGTAGACCTTTCGAGCTTCGAACAGGTGCAGCGGTCGTTGGTGAGTATCAAGAGTATCACCGACCCCACCACACAGGGACTTGCCGCAGCCGGTGCATCATGCCAAGCCCTCGGGCAGTCTATGCAACAGCTCGGAGCCGACTCGGCGGCCGCCAAGGTGGGACTCATCATGGCAGCCCTCGGACAGATAGCGCTGAGCTTCGCGCAAGCCCTCAACTCGGCATCCAGTAACTGGATAACATGGCTTGCCTTCGGTATAGCCGGAACGGCACAGATGATAAGTATGGTAAGCACCATCAGTCAGTTTGCCACCGGTGGTATCGTGGGCGGCAACGAGACATCGGGCGACAAGGTGTTGGTGCGCGTGAACTCCGGAGAAATGATTCTCAACGCAGCCCAGCAGGCACGTCTCTTCGCCATAGCCGACGGCACGGCAGGGGTGCGTGCCAACACCGCCACCCTCACGGGCATGAACCTCTCGGACGCACAGGGCGGCACACGCCTGGTGGGCAAGGTGAGGGGCAGGGATATAGTCCTTGCCGCCGCCAACGAGACAAGGAGCCGATCGAGAAGGAGCAACATCAGGATTTAAGGGAAGAGTGAAGAGGGAAGAATCCAAATGCTTTTCTAATGACATTCTAATAACATTATAACGATGTACATACACGGATACTACTATAACCAGAAGTCGCAGCGGGTGGACGTGGAGATACTCACACGCATGAGCCGCACGCAAGAGGTGGAGATACAGCCAGAGGAAGGTGGTGACATCTTCTTCACGGATGACCCGGTGGAGACGGAGACGGAGGTGAACGACACCTTCGACCATCTGCTCATGACACAGGCATCCATACGGCTGATGTGCCGTAGGTGGGTAAAGGACTTCTTCTGTCAGTCGTGCCGCGAGGCGGTGGTGAACATCATGGTAAACGGGGAGACGATCTTTGCAGGCTTCATCCAGCCCCTTGCCTTCTCGCAAGGCTACAACGAAGAGTATGACGAGGTGGAACTGACGTGCGTGGACTGTCTGTCGGCACTGCAGTATTCCTATTATCGCAACATAGGCATGGGCGGTGTGACGTACGCACAGGTGAAGGCAGAGGCAGACCAGCGCTCCTTCCTTGACCTGATGAAGGAAATGCTCACGGGCGTGACCACAGGTCTCGACATAGAGGGCGGCCACACCGTGCGCCTGTGGTATGACGGTAGCAAGTCGGTGGATGAGAAGGAAGCCCACCACTACACCGTGCTGCAGGACTTGTCGATAGACGAACTGCTATTCCTTGGTGACGAAGAAGACGACACATGGTACCAGCAGGACGTGATGGAAGAGCTCATGAAGTACCTGAACCTGCACATACGGCAAGAGGGCTTCGCCTTCTACATCTACGACTGGAACACGGCAAGGCAGGGAGGTGACATCACCTTCAAGGACTTGCTGCATGAAGATACCTACGTCACCCTTCCCTCTCCACTCGTACCCATACACTCGGAGATAGTGGCAGACTGCGACACAGAGATAGAACTTGCAGAGACCTACAACCAACTGATACTGACAGACAGCGTGACGGAGGTGGAGAACGTGATAGAGAACCCCCTCGACTCGGACGGCATCAAGCCCGCATACCCCGGCAAGCAACTCTATATGCGCGAATACATCAGCTACGGCAAGGGCAAGAGCGCCCACTTCGGTTGGCTGGACATGATCAGAAACGGCTCCACCGACTACGATGCAGCGACGCAGACCGACTGGTATATGTGGGTGAAGAAGCACAACAACTGGAAGTTCTATCTGCACTCCAACGGCAACAAGTACGACATCATGGAGCTGGCATGCGAGGACGGCACCCATCAAGAGCAGATATTGCTCAACTATCTGCGCTTCGGCATAGGTGCAGCGCTTGTGGCAACGGGCAGTGTGAGCAAGACGGGTGGAGGCAAGAGGGACAACAGCCCCATCACCTCCATCGACATGAAGGACAGTCTTGTAGTCAGTGTCAACGGAACGTGCAGCACACTGAACTCCCTGTTCGAAGCGATCAAGGGCAGTAACAGGACATGGCCGGCAACCGCAGAACCATTAGAAGAGACGGTAAGGAAGAGCGTGCCCGTGGCAGAGTATACGGGCAACGTGGCAGGCGGCAACTTCTCCCCTGCCGACGATGCCACCACCAACTACTTTGTGGTGAGCGGCAAGATGACGCTCGTACCAGCCGCTCCCTACCTCTGGGGATATAGCTGGATAAAGAATGGCGACTATGAAGACGTAAGAGACGGTGTGATGGGCACATACTGGACACTCGGCGACGATAACCCTGGTATCTACGTACAGGAGTTCTTGGGAAGCGAGAAGTGGGACGGTGTGCCACAGACTACCAACGACGTATGCAACTCCGACCCGGATATGTGCTTCCGTCCTGTCTGTCCCTCGATAAGTAATATGTACAAGTACTTAGAGTTTAAGTACAGCAGTGACTACGAGAGCGGAGTGGACGACCTGAGCAAGGTACCCATACTGAAGTGTATGCTCGTGATAGGCGACAAGTGCGTGGTGGAGAAAGGCGTGGGCGAAGACCTTGGCACGGGTGTGCCGGGAACGGGCAATGGTAAGCCGGAGGACTTCGTATGGGTGAAGTACAAGCCAAGGGAAGAGTGCGCCACGGTGGAGGAATGGGCGGCACAGTGTTTCACAATCGGTGTGGACCCGAAGATAGATGACAAACTCATAGGGAAGGAGTTTGACATACAGAAGAACGTGGACTACACCAGCGGTTTTACTACCGAGGGCACGGCAATACCCATCAAGCGCACCGACCACGTGAGCGGACAGGTGAAGTTCTACATACTCGGGCCCGTGGATGCCACATGGAACAATGACCAGTGGACGATATGCATGAAGGAAAAAACAGGATGGACGGTGGCCCCCGTGGGCAAGCGCATACTGAGCAGGGTGCAGAGCATCGTGATAAGAGACTTCAACGTGAAGGTGGCATCGGACAACGGCAAGGTGGGCGAAGTGGACGACAACGAGGACATCGTGTACATGAGCGACACCAAGGAGACCTATGTGAACAGGAAGGACGACCTGGAGTTTAAGATCACCACAGCCCTCACCTCGGAGGAGTGTCAGGAGATGGGGGTGAACAACGCCATCAAACTGTCATCGCCGCTGAACACGACGACAGAGGACGCGCTGCTCTCCCTCTACGACCGCACCACAGGGCAGACCGCCAAACCGGAACAACTGTACGTGGACGCATACTGGAAGGAATGGCACGACCCGCGCATCACCATGACGCAAAACTTCCTTGAGACAGACGAAGTCACACCCTTCTCGCTATACACCCACCCAACCATGGACGGAAAGAAATTCCATACGGTGGGTATCAGTCGCAACCTGACAGAGGGAACGGCTACGGTAACGATGAAGGAGATAAGCAACGACTAACCAAAACGACACAAGAGATATGAGCATGATCAAGATAAAGTCGATGACCAAGGCACGCACATCGGGCAACACACTGAGCCGCGGCACTGCCACGCACACCACGGTGGTGACCGCCACAGAAGCAGAGTATGCCACACGTGCCGGAATCGCACAGACCGCCGACCGCGCCACACGTGCCGACGCGGCCGACCAGAGTACCTATGCCGAAAAATCGGGACAGGCGGCACTCGCAACTTTCGCCAACAAGGCGGCAGACATCAGTGCCGACTCGGAGACGCTCGCAGCAGCGCTGAAGAACTACCTGTACAAGGCAGAGACAGACGAGAGCCAGACGGTAGAGGGAGAGGTGCAGTTCAAGAAGGACACCACGTTCCTCTCCGACATCATTGTTGACAGAATACACGATGCCAAGTCTACAGAGAGCGACCGCACCATCATCGGGGCGGAGGGCTTCGACCTGTACATGGGCACGGACGGAAAGAGCCATCTGTACGTGGACTACCTGACGGCTCGCACAAGGTTCTTCGCAGCAAGTGCGGAAATCAGGAAGGTGAGCTACAGTGGTGGCACAACGCTCTTTTCCAACGCTGGCAGCAAGATAGTGAAGGTGGCTTACGTCTATGACGAAGCAGGGGAAAAGGTGGTGGCATACAAGTGTTATGCAGCCGCCGACGACGGGGAGACGCAGACCATGAACTGGTGGAAGGTAGGCATGATGGCTCTCTGCCAGACGTTCAACGTCAAGGAAAACTCCACATCGGAGAACCTACAGAACAGATACTACTGGCGACTGGTGGTGGCTACAGGTCAGGAGACCCTCGACGACGGAAAACTATACGACTATGTGGTACTGTCTAACGTGGCTACGTTCCAAGGCAACGAGAGCAACGTTCCCATCTATACCAAGAGCATTTTTGCGAACGAGAACGTGATAAAGCTGTCGTGGGCTGGCTTGCTCCTTGCCGTGACGCAGAAGAACGGCATGGGCAGTTTTGCGGCTCGCGTCAAGGAAGACCTCGACCTCGATAACGACGAGGGCGGCAACAAGATAGCCACACGCACATACTACGGCTACGAGGATGGCTCGGATGCCCCGTTGCCTGGCGATGTCATCGTACAGGCTGGCGACCAAGTGAGATGGCAGAGCTACGGCAACGTCATCAAACTCACCACGTCGACAGACGACAACGGCAGCGACGTGGCACCATCCATCACCCTCTACCACAACATGGGCAAGACGGACGGAACAACATCCCCATGGTTGTGGCAAACCGTCACGGCAGTCATCAACCCGGAAAAGGTGTACTTCAACGCCAACAGGTTCGTCTTCTTTGTCGAGTCTATCGACGGTGAGACCATCAGCATCGTGGATGTGAACAATAATGCGAAGCAGGCGCTGACACGGTACACGGAACTGGACGGCAAGGTGAGCGAACAGACGGAAAGCATCGAAACGCTACAAGGCAAGGTGAGCGAACAGACGGAAAGCATCGGAATACTTCAGGATGATGTGGCGGCGGCACAGTCTTCCGCTGACGATGCAAACGAGGCCGCCGAAAAGGCAGACAAGAAAGCCGATGCGGCACAGACGGCTGCCGACAAGGCCAACAACACCATAGCAGACCTCCCAATCAAGAACAAGGATGACGTGACCAAATACCAGTCAGAGGTGATACAGACCGCCCGCAACATCTCCCTCAGTGTCTCTTCCGCAGTCACTGGGCGTGTGAACATGCTACAGAACACGGCGTGCCGAAAGATGGGGGAGGGATGGGCGTACATGAGCGGTGGCGGCGCACACACCGACGGAAGACCCTACGAACAGATAGAGACCCTCACGGGCATGGCAGGCAGGAACTGCCTACACGTAAGGACGTACAGCACGCTCGGCGACCAAGGGGAGATAACGGGAGGTGTCATCGCTGGCTTCCGCTGGCAAGGCAACACGCCACAGGGCAACGTATCCCTCGCCAAGGGCAAGACCTACGTGCTGTCATGGTGGGCAAGGTCTGCGACTCCCGACAACGTCAGTGTGGTGGGAGAGGTCATCATGGAGAGCAGCCGTTCCGATACCTCACGTCCGCAAGGCTACTGCCCGTCGGGATATGAAGCCTTCTGCAAGTCGTATGAGGCAAAGAGCGGATGGACTCTCTACACGCAAGTGTTCACTGTCCCGACAGACTGCCCCGTGGACTGGTTTGAGATAAACATCTTCCTTCGCAGCAAGGACACCACCCTGCGTGAGGGTTACCTCGCACTGCCCTGCCTTGAGGAAACCGACGAATACCACGGATGGAGCAGCAACAGCGACGACTATGACTATGTAGGCGGCAACATCCTTGACGGTGCGTCCACCTTCACTGTCGCAGGAAACCTCACCACCGCCAGCGACGTGACGGAAAAGGGGTATCTCAACGAGACAAGCGTGGCGCACGCCTCTCATCCCGAAACACAGGAGGGAGACTTCACGGAAGTATTGGCTTGGCGTGGCGGTCTGGGCATAGAGAACCAAGGCGACTACACCCTCTCGTTCCTTGCCAAGGGCAGCGGAGAGGTGACAAGCTACCTCTATTGCGTAGAGGACAACAACTCATCGCTATGGGTGGAGAACAGTGACGGCTACTACATGGAGAACGTGACCGACGGCGGCAACAACATGCGGCTCACAAGTGACTGGAAACGCTACTGGGTACACTGGCATGTACATTCCGACATCATCCCTACCATGGTCATCATCCGATGCAGCAAGGGCAACGAGGTGTACGTCACCCAGCCCAAGCTCGAAAAGGGTGCTACCATGACGGCATGGACAGAGAAGAAGACCGACCTCGTAGACAAGCAGGCACTGAAAAAGGCTGGCATAGACATCGACGCAAACCAAGTGACGCTATACGGTGACACGGTGAAGGTGAAAAACGGTGACACCACGGCTGCACTGTTTGAGAAAGGGAAGATAAAGGCTGACTATCTGAACGCAGAGACCATCGTCACAAACGGCTTCAAGGGTCAGACGATAGATGCCAAGAACGCAACCATCAACAACCTCAACGTCACGGGACAGCTCAACTCGGGAACGCTCGGGCCGTTCAATATATCTGAATCGGGTCTTGATTTTGTAAACGGAGCTAAGGCGTACTATCTCTATAATGACCATTTCGTTTTTACAGACCAATCGGTGCCAGCAACGCTATATGGAGGCTTGGATAGCACGGACAAGATGAAGATTAGTGTCGCTACAAGTTCCCACAATAGCTCGGTGACAATGAAAGTTGGAAGTTATGGGACTGGTGTCTATTGTCTGAACGAGGAGTACGGTTATAAAACGTATTGTGTCCCAGGCAAGGTAGAAGTTGTTGGAACAAATGGCAATGTCAACGCATTTATTGATTGTCAGACAAACGCCAGATTATTAATCTCCGCTGGTCTAAAGTGGTTTAATGTAGTAGCAACAGAAAGCGGTGGCGTTAATATCAACATCCAAGGGTTGCCGACAAGTCCAGAAGGACTATCGGCGGGCGATGTATACATAATAAACGGCTTTCTTCGTATAGTACAATAACAACATTCTAACGCAATTATAATCGCTTATGAAAAGAATAGTAAAAGGCAATGACTTCATCATGCGCATCCCCGTGGTGAAGATGGTGGAGGGAGAGAAGGTGGCGTTTCCGCTGCCCGCCTGCACCGACATCGTGGTGAGGATGTGCAGCGCCTATCGCAGGACGGACTTGACGTACACCATCGACGCAAGTGAGGACAACGTGCTCCTTGCCAAGGTGGAGGGCGAACAGATAGCCCTCGGAACGTACGCCCTCGAAGTGAAGGGCAAGATATTCGGGGCAGACTGGCGCAGCAACGAGTATGAGCAGATACAGATAGTGGACAACAACGCCAAGGGCGACACCGCCTTTACGCCCGACGAGAACGAGGACAGCGTGGAGATGGACACCGCCGTGGTGGTGCTCCCTCCCTCCGACATCGTGACGCAGCTTGTCAAGGACACAGAGAATGCCGTCAAGACCGCCAACGAAGCCCGTGACGCATCGAACGAGACCAACGCCACCATCACGGCAGCGGAACTCCTGCGAGTGGAAGCGGAGGAAGCACGGCAGACCAACGAGACGGCAAGGCAAGCGACAGAGAACAGCCGTGTCAACACCGAGGCACTGCGAGTGGAGCATGAGAACGCACGCATCACGGCAGAGAACGCAAGGGCTACGGCAGAGGAGAAGCGGGAGACCGACACCAAGCAAGCCATCACGGATGCCATCGCACGTGCCAAGGTCAGTGTCTCCTACAACGCCCAGCAAGGCTCGATAGATATAATAACAAACGAGTAAAGAACGAATAATCCAAATGCTCTATAAGGCAAGAGGATTCTTAACTCTTCACTCTTCACTCTTAACTTACAAGACTATGGCAGACAACGTGATAGAGGTAACCTCCCTCGACAAGATAGGGGCGATGCAGGACGGCGACCGCCTCCTGCTCATCCGCACCAACGCTGACGCATCGCAGACGTGCTACCAGATCCTTGGCTCGGACTTCCACGGCAAGGACGCATACACCATCGCCCAGGAGGCTGGCTACACGGGAACGATGGAAGAATTCGAGGCGCAATGCACCAAGGTGGCAGACTTTGCCGTCAGCTTCAACGCAGCGACAAACTCATTGGAAATAACAAAGTGACAAGGCAAGAGGATTTCATCTCTCTTACCTCTTCACTCTTAACTCTTACAAGATATGGCAACAACAACAAGCATCAAGGTAATCCTTACCAAGGCTGGCACAGAGTATAGTGCCACACAGCAGTACCGTCTGCTCGACTACATCGTGGTGGACGACACCACCATGTACGTGTGCCGACGTGTAGACCCCACCACCATGACGTGCGTAGGTCATCCCCTCACCGACTCCGACTACTGGGACAAGTGCGTAGACCTCTCCGAGGCACAGGCCAAGGCAGTACAGGCGGCACAGAACGCACAGACAGCCGCCGACACCGCCAATGCAACGAACACATCGGTGACGGAAGCGGAAACAAAGCGAGTGACGGCAGAGACCGCAAGAGCCGACGCAGAGACAGAGAGGAAAAATGCGGAACAGGCAAGGCAGTCGGCAGAGAGCGCAAGAGCCACTGCCGAACAGTCAAGGCAGACCGCAGAGACCCAGCGAGAGACCGACTCCGCCACTGCCGTCTCAGCCGCCAACACGGCAGCAGCAGCCGCCACCGAGGCGGCAGGGAAGATAGAGACCACCGTAGCCGACGTGGCTCGACTCAACGACTCCATCGGTGTCTATTCCGACCGTGAGAGCATCACCCTCACGCCCTCGCAGACGGGTGTCGCCATCTCGGCAGACGGCGTGATGGTATCGAAGGCTGGATGGGCGATAGCGGAATTCACCGCACAGCTCGGCAACGAGTATCTCTTCAAGCCCGGCGAGACATCAGCCGACGTGTGCGTCTTCGCAGAGAAGGTGGACAAGGTGGAGACTCGTGCCATCGACTATGCCTACACCTACGGCTCGGACGGCAAGGTGACGCAGGCGGTGGCTACATACAACGGCAAGACGTACACCTACACCTACACCTACGGCACGGACGGAACTACCATCATCACCGACCAGACGGGAGCCACCGTGGACTACCTTCCCTCCGTCTACACCACCACCGTGGGAGCGTTCCAGCCCATGACCCGTCTCAACGCCGACGCAGAACTGCCCAAGGACGGATACTGCCGCTTCGTCTCCAACTTCCAGGCATCATCAGCCATACAGATAGTGGTGTCGTACAAGGTGGGCTCGGCCGACCTCACCATGAAGGTGGTGCGTGACGGCATGACGGCAAGCATGTGCACGCAGCTCTCGAAGATAAACCAGAAACTCGACAACCTGTCGTCGGAGGTGAACCCCACGGGGCTGACGGTAAAGGTCATGGCCTCCGCTGACGCAAAGATATACAACGACGGCAAGGAGATAGCCATACCAGGGAAGAAAAAGGTGACACTCACGGGACTGAATGTCTTCAGAACGCTGAAATCCCCAGTATGGGGACCGTCCGATGACGAAAAGGCGAACGCAGCACAGATATGCCATCTGTCGCTGAGCGGTGTTTTACACACAGGGGTAGATTTCGGCTTTGCGACCAATCTCAAGACGTTATATCTCGATAGGGTTGACGTGTCGAACATGAATTCCTTGTATGGCATGTTCTTCCATTGTGAGTCCCTCACCGCTGTGGACGTAAGCGGATGGGATATTAGTAATGTGTCGGATTTTACCAACCTGTTTTATAGCTGTTATTCCCTCACCACCCTCGACGTTAGCGGATGGGACACATCGAATGTACGTGATTTTTGCAATACATTCAACCAAAACCGTTCGCTGAAGACAGTTGACGTGAGCGGCTGGGACACATCGAATGGAACATCATTTCGTGCGGTTTTCCGCGGCTGCTCCTCCCTCACCTCTGTGGACGTGAGCGGATGGGACACCAGCAAGGTGACGTACATGGATAACATGTTCCTCGGCTGCTCCTCCCTCACCGCCCTTGACGTGAGCGGCTGGGACACCAGCAAGGTGACGAACATGGGTAACATGTTCCTCGGCTGCTCCTCCCTCACCGCCCTTGACGTGAGCGGCTGGGACACCAGCAAGGTGACGAACATGGGTAACATGTTCCTCGGCTGCTCCTCCCTCACCAACATCCTCTTCGGCGAGGGCTTTGGCAAGGCAGAGGCAAGCGGACTGACGCTCGACCTGTCATCGTGCGGCTCGGCGAAGAACTACCAGCTCACCGACGCCACATACACCTCGCTCCTCACCCTCTACGACCGTGCGGCGGCAGGACTCCCCACCATGACCATCGCCTTCCACGCCAAGCACACACTGCCCGACGGATTCAAGGAGGCACTCACCGCCAAGGGGTACGTCATCACGCAGTAAGCCCCTCTCGAAAAAAATGAAACCATCGACCCTTCGGGACAAAAGTGTCGACACTTTCGGGCAAAAGTGTCGGCACTCCCATGGAGGGCATATCTGATAACGCCCAAAACCATCTTACAACTATGGCAATAAAAGTAAAAGTAAGCGTGAGGCGCAACAACCTCACTGGCGAGAACATCGCCTCGGCACAAGTGGTGAACCTACAGCAGATGACCTTCGACGAGTTCTGCGACTATCTCTCGCAAGACTCCACCGTGGGCGCAGCCGACGTGGCGGCAGTCATGACACAGCTCGAAAAGAAACTGCCCCTCATACTCGGAATGGGACAGAAGGTGCAGATTTCGCAGGAGGGCATGACCGTGCGCCCCACCGTCGCTGGCTCGCTCTCGCAGACACAGCTCGCAGCCAAGCTACAGGCGAAGAAGGACGCTGGAGACACTGCCGTCGACACCACACGTGCCCTGCGTGCCGCCGACCTGAAGGTGACAGACCTCACCGCTGGCGTGGCGATAGACTTCTCAAAGAAGTTCAACGCTGCCTTCGCACAGCGCGCCAACTTCAAGCGTGACGCATCGGCAGAGACAACGGAAGAGGACGGCTCATCGTCTTCCACCGACACCGACTCAACGGGAAAGACTGACGCTCCGTCCACCGACAAGACAGACACCACCACGTCCCCATCCACGGAAGGCTCTACGTCAACAGGTGGCGAAGGAACATCGGGAGACATGGACTAATCGCCCTTAGAGAGAAACCACGAATCGCACGAATATTTTCTTAGCTATCATGTACGGCGTTAGCCATTCGTGTAATTCGTGGTTCAAAAAAAATAATTTATGGTTCAATTCGTGGATAATTCGTGGGTATTCGTGTTGAAAAATCCGTGCTATCCGTGTTATCCGTGTTCAAAAATAACAAAAGTATTATGACATTAGAACAGCTCAAAGCCCTCCCACACGTGGAGGCAACAGAACAGGACGGCATGGTGACCGTCACCGCAGACGAAGGATATTACCTCCATATCGCCACCACATCGCCCACCATGGCAATGGCATCGGCAGACGGAACGGCATTGTCTTCTATCTCCGATACATCATCCGACAAAAACGCATCATCCGACGAACAAGCGCAAGAGGAACAGACACAGCACTCATTCATCAAGTCCATATCGTGTCCCACCACGTGCGAAGACCTCGCAGACTACGACATCATCACCTCGCAGGAGAAACGACGGCTCGAAAGGGGCACTACCTTCCAAGGCATGACCCTCGAAGAAGCCAAGTCCGTGGTCACAGCCGAAATCACCTCCTACGACGCATCTTCCGCAGTGAACAGTTTCTCTCTCAACGGCGCATCGGTGTGGCTCGACAAGGCTACCCGTGTGGGACTCATGAACTCCACCACCATCGCCAAGTCGATGGGCAGCGACACCACCACCCTGTGGCTCGGAGACGTGAAGCTCGAAGTGCCATGCGACAAGGCTATCCAGCTATTGTCAGCGTTGGAGATGTACGCCCTCGACTGCTTCAACGTCACAGCCGCACACAAAAAGGCAGTGCAGGAACTCACCACCATCGAGGACGTGATAGCGTACGACTATACCACGAACTATCCAAGTAAATTGGAAATGACCGTGTAAAGTGAAGAGTCTAAGTGAAGAGTGAAGAACGAAGAAACAAGAATCCAAATGCCCAAAGGAATATGCGTCCACAAGACAAGAGGATTCTTCACCCTTCACTCTTACATCTTCACTTAGCTATTGGATTTTTCACTCTTCACTCTTCGTTCTTCACTATTGAATAACTCTTAATTCTTACTTATATGCTTTTACTTTCCATCTTCTCGGCGGCTATCCTTGCCGCATACGTCACCATCTGTGCGATGCACTACGGTGTCCCAGCCATGCTCTCCGACACCTTCTACCAGCTACAGGGCATAGACCCCAAGACAGGCTTCTCACGTGGCAACGGTGAGCAGCGAGGCGCACTCTTCACCATCCTCATGACGTTCCTTGCCATCACGATGATGATTTGCATACTCGACACGGAAAAAGGCATCCAGCCCCTCGCCTTCATAGGTACGGCATCCCTCGCCTTCGTGGGGGCAGCCCCCCACTACCTCGACCCCACGCAGCGCACCGTCCACAAGACAGCCGCCACCCTCGCCGCCATAGGCTGCATAGGCTGGAGCCTCTCCACCCTCGTATGGCTACCCACCGCCCTTGTCGCCTTCGCCTACGTCGTCTACCTCTTCCTCTGCCGTGTGGCAGACTGGAGCAACGACCTGTGGGCATACCGCACGCAGAGCCACCTCACCCACCACCCCTGGCTATGGGCAGAACTCTCGGCGTTCCTCATCACCTACTGGACGTACTGGGAGGTGGCATTGTAAAGGTAAAAAGGTAAAAGGGTAAAAAGGTAAAAAGCTCCAAATCATCAAACAAAGAAACATCATGGTTACAGAATAAAGACAAAAAAGATATGAGACAGATTAAACGCATATTCGTTCACTGCACAGCAGGCTCGCAAAAGCAGTCCCTCGACGACCTTAAAGCGGAGTTTCGTCGCAAAGGCTGGACTAACCCCGGTTACCACTACGTCATCACCTCCAACGGCGGTGTACACCAACTTCTCTCCATCGACAAGGTAAGCAATGGCGTGCAGGGTTACAACTCCACCGCCATCAACGTCGCATACATGGGTGGCGTAGACACCAACGGTAAACCCGTCGACAACCGCACTCCTGCCCAGAAGGATGCCCTCACCCTTCTACTACACAAACTTAAGCAACAATTCCCCGCCGCCCAAATTATGGGCCATCGTGATATATGGGGCACAGACAGCAAGACGTGGAAGAAGTTGTGTCCCTGTTTCAATGCTCTCGACGAATACAAAGACTTATAATTACAGAGTGAGTCGCAACAAAGCACCATAATATGAGCCAAACAAAATAATGGGGTTATAATGCCATTCCAACGACATTATAACCCCATTATTTGTTCCGCAAGGGGGGAGCTCCAAAAATATACGTTTCGTTTTGCGTTTCGAACATTTCGTTTTGCGCCGCGCTAACATTTCGTTTTGCGGATTATACAAGAACGGCAAGCCCGTACCATTCACCTTCGGCGACGAGACCCCCATCTTGTTTCTGCATCATGGCTATTGGTATATAGATGTACCCTATGAGAGCGAGGACGCAGATGCGGAACGGATAGAGGAACGCGAGTTCTTTGTCCGCAAGATGGCGGCAACTAACGAACGGAAATAATTTTAGATGATGCCAAATAAATGATTAGGTTTAAGTTTGTAAATTGTTAGGTACGTTTTTGTATTTGAGAAAAAAGGTTATTAGTTAATTGGATCTTTTTTGTGTCAGTCGCTTGTCCGTGATGGATGGGCGACTGATTTTATATAAACCACTGACGACAATGATAACACAGATATGTTTTATCATGAACCACGAAAAACACGAAATTCACAAAAACATCTGTGCCATCTGTGTCATCAGTGGTTCTTAATCACTTGTCCGCGGAAGGCTCTGCGGCCATGACCGGGTAATCATCATCCGTCACGTTACGGTATGGCCGTGGTTGTGACTTCTCCATGAGCAAGCGCGTGAGGTCGGCAATCTGTTTCTGTTGCTCGGCGATGATGTCGAGCAGTTTGTCCTGTTGCGTGCGGTGCTTCGCCTCCATTTCCATGAAGGTGGATATGTCGGAGCTGTTGATATTGCCCACCACGGTATCTACTTTCTGCGCCGTCATCTGCATGGAAACGGTGTTAGGTGTTTCCTCTTTGCGGTTGGCATCCTCTTTGGTAGCCATTCCAGGCACGACGGACGGAGTGATGGTCACGTCAAGCGGATTGAGCAGTGAACGCTCCCCGCGCGCACGGTCGCCCGTGCCGGAGGCAAAACCGCCGTCCGGCTCTAATATCTCATTGCCGTCGGGCTTCATCATACGCTCCGTGCCGTCCGCGTCATTGTCACGGAAGAACGCCGAGATGGGTATCTGAAACGTGTTGCAGAAGCGCAGCATACTGATGACCGGCATCGGCCCCTCACCACGTATCCATGACTTCAAGCCGTTGTTTGACCGTGCGCCTATCGCTTGTTGTATGGTCCCCTTGGGGATATTCTTGTTGGCCTCCATCCACTGAGACAGGAAGGAAAAGTTGTATTGGTACATCATAAGCAGAGATTTTAGATAGTTATAATCGTAACAAATGTTAAATTAAGCAATAAATCAATACTAACTATTGTTTATTTAATTTTTTAATTTTACTTTTGCATCAAAATTATGAATAAACTCTGATATGACCAAGAATTTAATTGAAAAAATCAATCATCCCAATACATTTCTCGATACTGAGGATTTGACAACCGATGAAAAGAAGCGGATGTTTGCCTTTTTCGAGCAAAAGGGTTTCACTACGTCTACGTTTTATCTCCGCTTCTTTCGCAAAGGGTTCTCAAAATGGGAACTTTTGGGTATAGAGAAATGCAAAAAACAATTCTTAGTATTGCCAGATGTGGCGGAAGCCTTGTTGGAATATATGGATGAGGAGGATGAGCAGTTTACGCCTAACGATAAGGGATATTATTATACCTTGGCTCAGAGTGATGAACCTGGCGTGTTTTATTCTTGTCTGAAAAAGGTGAAGGGATTGTGCAACAAGTTCAAGGATTTTATGGACGAGCGCGGTATGTGCTACTCTACGGTGATAATGAGGTTTACGTTTGATAGTGACTGGAAACCTTGGGAAAAAGAAGGAATTGAAAAGATACTCAAACAATTAGGGTGTAAAGTTTGGCATTATATTTTTCAGCCTACTTTTTTCAGCGTATTAGTCCTCTCTACCACCCAATTGGTAAGCAGATTTTCCTTTTTCCAATCGGTAGTATCCTTGAGATGGTATTCCGAAAAAATGCGTTTAAAATCTATCGGTTTAACAGTACTCATTGCAGTCACTCCAGCATGTGCAGGAATAAAAAGGACAAACGAGGTGACACCATAGAGCTTGTTTGGAGATTTTCTTT